>PXPI01000055.1 GCA_003021905.1 Cyanobacteria bacterium SW_9_44_58
TAACAATAGCCGTTTGATTGAGGAGCGGTGTGAAGGGAAACTTTCACGCACCGTTTTGAAGAGCAGTGGGGAGGGTGACCTCTTCACTGACTTTAATCCACGGGGCACGTGGAAACTCAAGCCTGTGGACACCACGACCGCTGCACCGAAGCTGGAGACAGTTTCAGTGTAAGTCGTGTGGACGAAGCAGGAAATCTTAGTCGCGAGGCTGGGAATCCCCCGCTATATTGCGATAGCAATTAGCGGCGGGAGGATGTCAATTGACTCTGATTCACATAAAGCACTTCTGTGGGATAAGCCATTTCGATGCCTTGGGCTTCAAAATATTCTTTAATGGCAAAGTTAATTTTTTGTTGCGCATCCATGTAAACGGTATAGTCAGGCGTTTCCATATAGTAAACCGTTTCAAAATTGAGACTAAAATCCCCATAAGAGTTAAAATGGCAACGGTCAAAGCGGGTGTTTTCAGTATTATCAATAATTTCTTGCATATACTCTGGAATTGCTTTCAATTGGTCTAAGCTTGTTTCATAAGTAACACCAATATGAAAGACGATTCGCCTCTCTTGCATTCGTTTGTAATTGTGAATCCGAGAACTGGTTAAGTCGCTATTGGATAAAACAATTTGTTCACCGCTTAAACTCCGTAAACGGGTCGTTTTAATGCCAATATGTTCTACGGAACCGATTAAATCGCCAACAATAATAAAATCGCCAATTTGAACCGGGCGATCCAACAAAATGGCAAAATAACTAAACAGTTCTTGGAAAATCCCTTGCGCAGCTAAGGCAATGGCAATGCCGCCAACGCCTAAACTGGCAATTAATGTGGCAATATTAAATCCTAAGTTTCCTAATAGAAAAACAATGCCGATTGTCCAAATTAAAATTTTTAGGGCAGGAGATAAAATGGCAACACTTTGTTGTCGCGTTTCATCTGTTTCTCCTGATAGCCAGTAAGTAGTTAATATATATTCGATAATTTTACCAATAAAGCGAATGCCAATAAAGGTTGCAAGAATTAAACCAACAACATCAATTGATTGATTTAGGATAGGATGCAACTGTAGATTGCGAATACTAATATAAACAACGCCTAAGTAAAGTACGGGGATTAGTGCCGTTTCAAATATTTTTAGAATACGATTATTAAAAGTAATGCTGGAGTTAACCAGCCAGTTTTTAATTTTTTTGAGGATCAGCTTTCTGAGAATGAACTTAATTAAAAGAATCCCAATAATTAAAATGGCTAAAGCTAGTAAATATTCAGAAACTAGGTTATTAAAAATTTCATACTGTAAAAAGGTTTCCATTGTCTGTTGAAATTGATTATCCATAAATAATCTCCATCTGCAAGCAACAGTTAGTTAAAGATTGTCTGCGACTGCCTTTAACATACGCTCGCCCCCCAACTGCATATTGGAGGGCGATACAAATGTTATCTTATTTTCGGGGTTATTTCGTTTTTGTTTCGTCAGAGGGGGCTAATTTGTCACTTTCCTGGGCAGTTGCTGTTACAGGTTCCGGTTTTTCATGAGAACGGCTGCCAAATAGCGATTCTCCCAAGGCTTTAATCATGATATACAAAACGGGAACCACAAATAAACTAAGGAAGGTGGCAACAAACATCCCCCCAAAAACCGCAGTTCCCAAAGACTGACGACTGGCAGCCCCTGCCCCGCTGGCAATAACAAGAGGAAAAATACTGCTGAGGGTGGAGATAGCTGTCATAATAATGGGACGCATCCGTTTTTGCGCTGCGACGATCGCGCTTTGGGGAATGGTTAACCCTAATTCTCGCAACTGATTGGCAAATTCCACAATGAGAATCGAGTTTTTACTCGCCAACCCAATGAGCATCACTAACCCGATTTGGGTATAAATATCATTGGACAGTTCCCGCAGCCACTGGGCAGTTAAGGCCCCTAGGACGGCTAAGGGAACTGAAATCATGATAATCATCGGGTCAATATAGCTTTCGTATTGCGCTGCTAGCACTAAAAACACGAAAACTAAGCCTAACCCAAAAAGAAGCGGCGCTTGTCCCCCGGATTGAACTTGTTCTAAAGACGTTCCCGACCATTCATAACCTAAGCCCGGGGCTAAAACCCGTTCCGCCACTTGTTCCATTGCTTCCAGCGCTTCCCCGGAACTGGCATTGGGCGCTGCTTCGCCATTGATTTCAATGGACCGGAACCCGTTATAGTGGTTAATGGTTTGCGCCCCCGTCGTTTGAGTGACCGTGACTAAATTCCCTAAGGGAATCATCTCGTCATTATTGGATTTGACATAGATTTGGTTAATTTCTTCCGGGTTATCCCGAAACTCGCCGTCGGCTTGCACATAAACCCGATAGTTGCGGCGATTCATGGTGAAGTCATTCACGTAGCGGGACCCGAAATAAGTTTGGAGATTGCTGAAGATATCATCAATATCCACTTGTAAGGCTTTGGCGCGATCGCGATTGACTTCTAACTGTAAAATGGGACTATTAGCGGCAAACTGGCTGAATGCACCGGCAATATCGGGATGTTGGTTCGCTGCTTGCAATAAGGGCTGCATTTCTTGGACAAACTGATTAATGTCCAAATTTCCTCGGCGGTCTTGCAATTGGAATTTAAAGCCGCTAAACGACCCTAACCCCCGAATGGGCGGGGGATTCACAGGGAAGACACTGGCTTCTGGGATTCCCATTAACTTCCCGCGCACCTGATTAAGAATGGCATTGGCCGATTGCGAGGGTTGGGTGCGTTCTGACCAAGGAATTAACGGCGTAAAAATGGCACCGCTATTGGCCGTATTGCCGCTGCCAAGGCCAAAGCCCCCAACAGCAAATGTGGCTCGCACTTCGGGAAGATCAAGATAGTAGTTTTCTATCTCTTTCATGACATCGCTGGTATATTGCAGCGAAGATCCTTCCGGCCCTTGCACAATCGTAATAAAATAGCCTTGGTCTTCTTGGGGCAAAAAGGCTTTGGGGACTTGATTGTAAACCCATCCCGTTAGTACCAGTAATGCCGCAAAAACCGCTAAAATTACGGGTTTAATGCGAGTAAAGAAACGAATCGTATTGGAATAGCTGTTTTCCAACGCTGAAAGAAATTTATTAAACCAACCGAAAAGAATCGCAAAGATGCCGCGACTGGGCATTTTTCGCTGTAATAGCAATCCGGAAAGTGTGGGGGTGAGAGTCAGGGCATTAAACGTGGAAACCGCGATCGCGAAGGCAATGGTAAGGGCAAACTGCCGATATAAAGCCCCAGTGGTTCCCGGGAAAAATGCCACCGGAATAAACACTGCCATCAAGACTAAGGAAGTGGCAATGACTGCCCCGGTTAACTCTTTCATCGCCACCATGGCGGCTTGTTTTGGAGGATAGCCGTCATCCTGGATGCGGCGGTTGATGTTTTCCACCACAATAATGGCATCATCGACGACCATTCCTGTGGCCAGAGTTAGCCCAAATAGGGTTAAGCTATTAATGGAAAAATTAAATAGGTTTACAAAGGCAAATGTGCCAATGAGGGAAACGGGAATAGTAACGGCTGGAATCAGTGTGGAACGCCAATTTTGCAGAAACACAAAAATGACCAAGACTACCAGGATTACTGCTTGCAAGAGCGTTTGCACCACACTAATCATCGACTGTTCCACAAAGTCGGTGGTATCAAAGCCCACATCATACTGTATCCCGGATGGAAAGTCTTGGGAAAGCTCTTCCATTTTGGCTTTAACGCTTTGTGCCACATCCAGGGCATTGCTTCCCGGTTGTTGGAAAATCCCTAACCCCACAGCTTCGTTGCCGCGAAATCGCAAAAAGGAACTATAATCTTGGGCTCCTAACTCAGCTCGCCCCACATCTTTGAGCTGGATCAATGTTCTATCATCTTGGGTAGCAACAACTAAATTCTCAAACTCAGACACACTTTCCAAACGCGCATTGGCCCGCAAGCTAATCTGAAACCGTTGATCGCCGGGAACCGGGGGTTGTCCCACTTGCCCGGCACCAACTTGAATATTTTGTTCTTCTAGGGCATTCACCACATCTTGCGCGGTTAAATTGCGGGAAGCCAACCGATCCGGGTTCAACCAAACTCGCATGGCATATTTGCGTTCCCCGAAAATTTGAACATTGCCTACCCCTTCCACTCGTTCCAGGGCATCGACTAAATATAAGTCAGCATAATTGCTCAGAAAAATATTGTCATATTGATCGGTTTCCGTAAATAACCCAAATCCCATCAAAAGGGTATTGGATTCGCTGCTAACTTCGACGCCGTTCTGAATGACAGTCTGAGGCAGGGAAGGTTCGGCTTGGGAGACCCGATTTTGAACGTCAACTGCTGCCAGGTCTTGATCGCGGCTGGATTCAAAGGTAACGGTAATGGAACTGGTGCCAGTATTGCTGCTGGTGGATTCCATGTAGCGCATGCCATCCACTCCGTTAATTTCCCGTTCCAAGACCGTTGTAACCGTTTCTTCCACTGTTTTGGCATCGGCACCGGTATAGTTGGCGCGAATTGTAACCTGCGTCGGGCTAATATCAGGATATTGAGCTACAGGTAAAAGGGGAATACTAATGGCTCCCACAATAAGGACAATCAGGGAGCAAACTGTGGCAAAAACCGGGCGTTTAATAAAGAAGTTCACAAACATTAGTTCGTAATCGCTGATTGGTTCTTGGCTTTCCCTTGTTGTTGTGGCTTAATGGGGTCGCCATCAGAAAGATTGATAATCCCAGAGGTAATCAAGGTTTCCCCTGGTTTTAAGCCGGAAATCACTTGATAGCTATTGCCTTGAATCGGTCCCAGTTCTACCGGTTTCTGTTTGGCAATGAGTTGGCCTTGTTTTTTCGAGGATTGGGCAACAAAGGCAAAGGTTTGTCCACTTAAACGGGATACCGCTGTGGTGGGAATAAGTACGCCGCTTTGTTTTTTCCAGATAACTTTGGCGCGAACTAGTTGATCATCTTTTAATTTGCCATTGTTAGGGAAAACGGCTTTGGCGAGTACCGATTGCGCCCCGGTATCAACTTGCGGGGCAATAAAATTAATTTGTCCGGTGAGTAAGGACTGATTGCGATTGGGCGTCATTAATTCCACTGGCAATCTTTTCTCCAACCGATCCGCTTGTTCAACGGGAATGCGCAAATTCAGCTCTAAAATATTGTTCTGGCTAATGGCGGCAATTTCGTCGCCGGCTTGCAGATATTCCCCCAATTCAATGCGAATATCGCCGATTGTTCCTTTAATGGAAGATAATACGCGAGTGTCTTGTAAGTCTTCTTGGATGACTTCTACTTGGGCTTGAGCCCGTTTGAGCTCGGCTTTTGCCTGTTCGAGACGAGATTTGGCCGCATCCACTTGTTTTTCCGCCGCTTCCAGTTGAGACAAAGCATTGGCGCGATCGCGCTCCACTCGATCCAAGGCTTGTTGGGCTTGCGCTCCTTCTTGGACTAAGAATTGAGCTCTGCGATATTCTTCGTTTTGGAGATTGACTTCGGACTGCGCATTGTTAACATCGGCTTGTCGAGCAGCTAGTTCGGATCGAGCGGTTTGCACCGCAGAGCGGGCTGCTTCCACATCGGCTCGGGCGCGATTGAGTTCAGCTTGACTTCGCTCTGGGCTTAATTGAATAACAGGAGTTCCCGCCTCAACTTGTTCGCCGGATTCCACTAAAATTTCGCTAACGCGACCTTCTGTTTCTGGACGTAAAATAACCCGTTCTTTTGCTTCTAGGGTACCTACAAATTCCGAGCTATTAATGAGAGTGCTTGCTTGGAGTTTTTCCAATTTGACAGGGGTAGGCTGTGATCCTTGAGATTGGGCAACAGCAGAGGGATTGGAATTTTTCAGGAATAATTGCCGACCTCCCCAGACTGCCCCGCCAAGAATGATGAGCAACCCTAAGCCCACAGCGATGGTTTTTTTTTCACGTCTCTGTTTCTGGGCAGGTGGGGTTAAAGTTGCAGTTTCCGTCGGCAGATTTCCTCCTGGAGTAGAGTCGGTGTCGCGGTTTGACGAATCAGGATAGTGTGACATAATTGGTATCTAAAATCAAGCCAGTTTTGTTTTTAACTTTAGGTGTTTTGAATAAGTTTGGCTTCTTTCCCTAGATATCGGGAAATGAGTGTATTTTTTTTATTGTTGAATGAAAATCAAGGGATTGATTCTCATATTTGGTCTAAGTATAACAAAGTGATATATCAATGTTAGAGCTCGCAACCCTCGGATTGTTACAAAAAGAACCACTACATGGTTATAGACTTAAACAACAGTTAGAGTTATTTATTAGTGGCTGTATTAGTGTGAATTATGGCGCGATTTATCCGTTGCTCAAGCGTTTAGAACAACAGAGGTTGCTTACGCTCTCCGTTAGCGAAGGGGAAACCGGAGGCAAGCGTAAAATTTATGCCATTACGGAAAAAGGACGGGCAAGATTTCAGGAAAAAATGCTAGAACACCCCAAAGAAAGCTGGGTGAATTTGCGATCGCGCTTTATGATTAAATTTGTCTTTTTTAGTCATCTGCCTAAGCAACAGAGAAGAAAACTCATTGAAAAACGATTGGCAACCTGTCGGCAACGCTTAGAAGAACAACAGGCAGAACCCAAACCTGAGGATTATTACTTTGCTACGGCTTGGGATCGCTATTTGAATGTCATTGAAGATGAAATTAATTGGTTGCTAATTCAGCTTGATCAAGAAAGCTGAATGATGACTACTGTAGCTTTTCTCCCACAAAGGGGGTTGCTACCACTAATAATTTCACCAGCAACGGAGCAAACCATAACCCCGATACCAAGCAGACAACAGCAACAAAGCCCGATGCCAGTTTTAACATTTCTTCTTTGGTATTGAAGTAAAAATAAATAGCCATTAGCCCGGCTAATAGAGCAATGATTAAAGGTATCATTGTTTTTTAAAGCTTTCGTTGTTCACTCGCTAAGGAATAGTCTTTTGAAGCAACGTTTTAACTTTCGTTATCGATGATACAAACTTACATTACTATCAATAATTTGTCAAGATCGGAGTTTTCCCCTACTAATCTTCATTTCGATTAGCATCAGCGCCTCCTAACTGTTGACGGACATCGTCAATTGCCAGGTTCAGTTGACTGATTTTATCTTCTAAACTTCGTCGGGCCGATTCAATGCTTTCTTCACTTCCCAGTTGGGAAGCATTATCTTCGGGATTTTGGAGACGATTAGCAGGATTCGATTGTTTTTGTCGGGAAGCGACAACGGCACCGATTACGCCGCCAACGACACCGCCAACTAATGTTCCCAGGAAAAATCCACTGCTAAATCCTTCTTGTTCACTCATAAATCCTCCTCGATTTAATTAAGTTCCAAACGCGCGATCGCCGGAATCGCCCAAACCAGGGACAATAAACCCTTGATCGTTGAGTTCTTCATCCACAAAGGCTGTATATAATTTTAATTGCGGATATTTTTCGCCAATTTGTTTTAAAGCAGGGGGGGCTGCGACAACGGAAACAATGCGGACTCGTTCTGAATCAATGCCGCGACGCATGAGTTCGTCTAGGGCTAGCATAATCGATCCCCCAGTGGCTAACATGGGTTCTAGAATTAAAACCCGCGTTTGGGAATTCATTTCATCGGGCAATTTATTTAAATAGCAACTTGGTTCTAGGGTTTCCTCGTTGCGGGCTACTCCTAAATGATAAACTGAAGCAAGAGGAAGTAAGGTTTGTGCCCCATCGAATAAGGAAAGTCCCGCCCGTAAAATGGGAACGACAGCAATGGGAACTTGCGGGTTAATCATCGTTGCTGAACAGGAGGCTAATGGGGTTTCTACCTGAGTTTCGGTGGTAACAAGCCAGTGGCGGCAGGCTTCATAGGTTAACCAACGGCCTAATTCCGTCATTGCTGTTTTAAACAAGGCATTGGGGGTTTCTCCATCTCGCGCCACGGCTAACCAATGTTTAATCAGGGGATGATCGGGAACATAAACACGCAGTTGAAAGCTCATTGTAAATTCGCTTGGCGTCTAATCTCAACCGATCTTACAGCGATCGCGCCCCTTTTGGAAACCAGCCTTTCTTACAATTGAAAATTTTTTTGAATTATATTGACAATATATATCAATAAAGCTAGAGTAAGGAATGTGTTCTCCTCTCGTTAAGAAACAAAAGGCAGGTGGGGTAGGTCCAGCCCCATCTTTTCTTTGATTTTAATCTCGGAATTGAGCAACAGTTTTCAACAGACAGGAGGCTGTAACTTACCTCCCAGAATTGGAGTTTGGGAGAGTTTGCAACCAGTGGCTTATCAACAAATGGAATCACTAGGAATTAAACTGGAAAAGATCGATCAGCTAGAAACCCTAAAATCAACTGATGACTACCGTTTCTCCTACTCCTGTCAATACTGCTGCTAATTCTCAATTGTATGACGCGATCGTTATTGGTTCCGGTATTGGCGGTTTAGTCACTGCAACGCAACTGGCAGCAAAAGGGGCAAATGTTCTAGTTTTAGAAAAATACATTATTCCTGGCGGCAGTGCCGGTTATTTCGAACGCCAAGGCTATCGCTTTGATGTGGGTGCCTCCATGATTTTTGGCTTTGGTTCCCAAGGAACAACCAATTTATTAACGCGCGCCTTAGAGGCAGTGGATACCTCTTTAGAAACCATTCTCGATCCAGTTCAAATTCATTATCATCTCCCTAACAATCTCGATGTTAGAGTTCATCGCAACTACGAAAAATTCCTAGAAGAACTCATTGCCCAATTTCCTCACGAAGCGGAAGGGATTCGCAAATTTTACGATGAATGTTGGCAAGTTTTTAATTGCCTCAATGCGATGGAATTACTTTCCTTAGAAGAACCGCGTTATTTAACCAGAGTATTTTTCCAACATCCCTTAGCCTGTTTAGGGTTAGTTAAATATTTACCCCAAAACGTTGGAGATATTGCCAGACGCTACATTAGCGATCCCGCTTTACTCAAATTTATTGATATTGAATGTTATTGTTGGTCAGTTGTTCCTGGATCAAAAACGCCAATGATTAATGCCGGAATGGTATTTTCTGATCGTCATTATGGCGGGATTAATTATCCCAAAGGAGGCGTAGGACAAATTGCCCAAAAATTAGTGGAAGGGTTAGAGAAAAAAGGCGGCAAAATTCAATATAAAGCGAGAGTCAAAGAAATTATTTTAGAAAATAACAAAGCCGTTGGGGTTCGCTTAGCAGACGGCACGGAATACCGAGGCAAACGGATTATTTCGAATGCCACCCGTTGGGATACGTTTGAAAAGCTGTTACCGCTAAAAACATTACCGAAAAAAGAGCAAAAATGGCAAGAAAACTATCAAAAATCCCCAAGTTTTTTAAGCTTACATTTAGGCATCAAAGCAGAAGTTGTTCCTAAAGGGACAGATTGTCATCATATTTTATTAGAAAATTGGGAAAACATGGAAGATCCAGAAGGAACGATTTTTCTCTCAATTCCGACTTTATTAGATCCCAGCCTAGCACCGCCAGGACATCATATTTTTCATACCTTTACTCCCAGTTGGATTGATGATTGGCAAGGATTATCCCCGCAAGATTATCATCGCAAAAAAGAAGAAGCTGCCGCTCGGATTGTGCAACGCTTAGAAACAATCTTTCCCGGATTAGAAGCGGGATTAGACTATCAAGAAGTCGGCACTCCTCGCACTCATCGTCGCTTCCTCGGACGAGATGACGGCACCTATGGTCCAATTCCCCGACGCAAGCTGAAAGGTTTGTTAGCAATGCCCTTTAATCAGACCGCAATTCCCAGATTATATTGTGTCGGCGATAGTACCTTTCCCGGTCAAGGATTAAATGCCGTGGCGTTTTCAGGATTTGCTTGCGCCCATCGCGTTGGGGTTGATTTAGGAGTTTAACTAACGAGGGGTGCGGGGAGCCCTTTACTAAAGCTCCAGTTGTCCCGTCCTCACGCTTTGCTCCGGCATAATTTTTAATTTGGCGCCGGGACGGGGCTTTCAAGGTGCAGAAGGGATATGGTTTCCCTCGGTTCAAAAAAGTGGGACAGATGAATTGACATCCTCACCTTCCTAGAAGGAAGGCGATTCCATCTACCTTTACTCTGAAAGGTTCTGGCGGGTTGACGTTTCATCGACCATTGCTCTCTTTTGCGAGAGACTTACATGATCTCCGCGTCCGTTTTGAGTCTCGGATTGCCCACCCGCGACTATGTTTTTTGCTGCATTGACATCCCGATCATGGGAAGCACCGCAGTTGATACATTTCCATTCCCTAACTGATAGGTCGAGTTTTCCTCCCTTAAAGCCACAACAGGAACATTTTTGGGAACTCGGCTCCCATCGGTTGATGACCCGGAAGTCTCTGCCATATTTCTCTAATTTCCCTTCACAAAGGGTTCGGAACTGCCTCCAGCCTAAGTCGCTGATTGCTCTAGAGAGCCGACGATTTCTAACCATCCCCGACACATTCAAGTCTTCCAAGACAATCGTTTGGTTTTCACTGATTAGTCTTGTGGATAACTTATGAAGAAAATCGGTTCGGGTGTCGGCTAATTTGGCATGGAGTTTAGCTCGTCTTTTCCTAGCCCTCTCATAGCGATTGCTCCCTTTGGATTTGTTAGAAAGTTGCTTGTCTAGTTTGCGTAGACGATTGATCCTCCTCTTTAGCGGTTTTGGGGTATCTATCTTCTCCCCCGTGCTAAGGGTGGCAAAGGTTGATATTCCCAAATCCACTCCAACCGATTGATCGTTTACTTTCAGGGGTTCATGCTCAACTTCAACAATGAAGCTAAGAAAATACCTCCCTGCTGAGTCCTTGATGACCGTTACTGAGGACGGTTCACAAGGGAGAGGGCGTGACCAGACAATTTTGAGTTTCCCAATCTTAGCCAGGTAGACGGTTCTCTCATTTACCTGAAACCTCCCTTTTCGGAAACGGGCTGACTGCTTATGCTTGCGTTTCTTAAATCTGAGAGGTTTGACGGGTTCCCCTTTTCTCTCGCCTTTGCAAGACTTAAAGAAGTTCTGGTAAGCCTGTTCAAGGTCGTTAAGGGATTGTTGCAGAGGAATGTTGGAAACCTCTTTTAACCAATGTCTATCAAAAGTCTTTTTAGCCTGAGTGACGAACGTCTTTTGTAGTTCCCCGTTTTTAGGTTTTTTGTTTCCAGCCCGATACTGTTCAATGCAGTAGGCTAACGCATCATTCCACACTGCTCTGGTACAGCCGAACAGTTTGGCAAGGCTGACTTTTTGGGACGGTGTCGGGTAGATGCGATAGCGGTATCTAGCTTTCATAAAAACCAAAATTGGCTATAATAAAATCACTAAACATACTTGGTCTTACATGAAAATGAAAAACTACAGACGAGGAAAACATAGCGTTACACTTCTCTACGCCCATTTGGTCTTCGTTACCAAATACCGAAGGGAAATCCTATCTCCAACGGTAAGACAAAGATGCTCGGAAGTATTCAGAGAAGTGGGAGGTAAAATGGGATTCCGCGTGCTTGACGTTAACGGTGAGCAAGATCATCTCCATCTCTTGATAGAGTAGCCACCCAAGTATTCGATTTCCAAGTTAGTAAACCATCTCAAAGGGGTATCGAGTCGCTATCTTAGAAAGGAGTTCGATTTAACACTCCACCAAGAACATCTGTGGTCGCCTAGCTATTTTGCAATCTCTTGTGGAGGAGCACCAATAGAAAAGATCAAGGACTACATTGAGAACCAAAGAAGCAAATGAGACCGTCCTAGAAGGACGGGGCTTGAATCCTGCTTTTGTCGGTCATTGTTATTTCCACAGTTCACAAGCAACTCCATTACGGGGTGGCAGATCCAACTCCCAAAACTGGGAAAAGTAGAAATCAATTTGCATCGACAGGTCCCCGATGGGTTCACAGTCAAGCAAATCAGAATAGTTAGGAAGGCAAAAGAGTGGTTTGCGGTAATCACATTGTATTCAGATATCGAAATCCCGTCTCCCTCTCCCCATGGTCGTGCGATTGGGGTAGAGGTCGGTTTGCTTTCCTACTTAGCTACTAGTGATGGGTTTGTCGAATCCGGACGCAAATTCTTCAACACCGAACAAGGTCGGCTGAAAGTGCTACAACGTCGGTTGGCGAAGAAGAGGCGAGACCCCGCGTCGCCGAAAGGCGCAAGGGAATGCTCGCCGAAGAGGCGTTCCAAGAACTACGAAAAGGCTAGGCAAAAAGTAGAAAAGCAACATAATCATATCGCTTTCAAGCGGAAAGACTACCAGTTCAAACTCGCCCATCAACTTTGGGACATGGCGGATACAATCTTTGTCGAAGACATTGATTTCCGTACCATGGCAAAAGGGTTTCTAGGAAAACACAGTTTGGATGCTGGATTTGGACAGTTTCGCACGATCCTCAAATTCGTTGGACAAAAACGGAATGTCTTTGTGAGAGAAGTTGATCATCGGGGAACATCCAAAACCTGCCCAAACTGCCGAATCACAGTAAGAAAAGAACTTTCAGATCGATTTCACTGTTGTCCAGAATGTCTGTATCGAACCGATAGAGATGTCGCTTCTGCTCAAGAAATTTGTAATCGAGGAATAGAAACGTATCGGGGGACTCCCGAAAAGCAAAAAATTGGCTCTCAAGTCAAGGGGCTGTGGGGCGAATGCATTCGCAAGTGCCTGGCAGCCGAGGTTCCCTCGGCGTTCAGAAAGGCACGCCCCCTTGTAAGCCCCGTCGAAGTATCGGGGGCAATGTGCCTAGATAACTGGCGTAGGGGAGCAATGCCCAATCGTGAGGTTGGGAAGCCCACAGCATAATCTTTGATTTGCTGTGGGAGGATGTCACAAAACTTTTCAGCTCTTATACTCTCTCTGAAATTGCAAGTGACACGACATTGGATATGAAAACTGATTTAAATTGGAATATTAAGTAACTAAAATTAAAAAAAATTGACTTGTATTAATTTAAGCAATCAGAGCCTGTTCCTAAAGAAAATATAGCAATTCTCGAATTTATGAGGTACAGTAACAACAGTGAGTAAACCAATTCCGAATATCTTGATTAGTTACTTTTAGCATCGCCTCTGTAATCGCATCAACTAAATCTT
>PXPI01000056.1 GCA_003021905.1 Cyanobacteria bacterium SW_9_44_58
ATTCTTAAGAAACGCCAAGGGTTAAGTATCATTGTTAACTTCCCTGGCGGGTTTGTCGAGAGTACGGAAAGTATAGATGGATTTACTTCATCTGAACAAAAAAGTTCAGATACCGCTTTTTCTTCAAATTTTCCGATTTTCCGGCTGTTTTGGTCTTTTGTTATTTTTGCTGTTTTAATCTTTGGGACATTTGCTGTTGTGATCCTTGGCATTTTTAGTGGAGATCAAGGCAGAGGCAGTGAAGGTACAAGCAGAGGAAGTGGCAGCGGTATTGCCGGCAGCGGCGCTGGCGGCGGTACAGGCGGCGGTGATGGAGGCGGTGATGGAGGAGGAGGAGGTGGAAGCGGTTAGAGAAACTGCATCGTCTTTCCCATCAACTTGTCCGGGAACCTCAATCTAATCTAACGCCTATATAACAACTCCCTAGCACAAAACTAAGGGGATGTTTTAGAATACTAGCGTAACGGTGTTACTAAGGTACAACCTACGCCCATGAAACGAACCATTCATTTACCCGACGAATTAGCCCGCCAAATTGAGGAGTATTTGGCTCAACATCCTGAAGAAAATTGGTCGAGCTTGGCTCAAAAAGGGTTTAAGCAAGCAATTCGGGGCAAAGATCCCTCGAAATTGCTCGCCGTTGCTGGCACGGTGGAACTTCCTGCCGACGCCTCCATTAACGAGGACGTGTATCATTAATGAAGCTAGTGGTTGATACCGGTCCCTTCGTTGCCATTTTCAGCCGTACGGATTCCCAATACGAGAACTGCTATCGGGGATACAAACAAATTGTTGCTAAAGGCTGGGAACTCTACACTCCCTTCCCCATCTTCTGCGAAATCCACAAACTGCTATTGCAACGGCTCGGTAACCACACAGCCAGAACCCAGTTAATCGCCCTAGAAGAAGCCGTCTCGGTGGTTCCCTTTGACTTAATGGATATTCAAGATGCAATGGAACTGGTTAGTTCCACCCCGCAATGGCAAGGAACCTTGCAAGATGCCTCCATCGTGGTTCTCACTCGTGCCTTTAACTGTCCGGTTTGGACCCTCGATTACCGAGATCTGGCTCGGTTCAGCGACTTGGAGTTCTGGACTCCTGCTACTGGGAAGGATGATTGAATTTTAGCCACCAAGCTGATATCACTTTAATTTAATTTAACTAGAGTTCAGGCATGAAGATTGATCGTTACGGGCAAGCGAAAATTCTAACTCCTGAAGAAATCCAACTCCTCTTTACTCAAGGGTTAACCACACCCCGCGATCGCGCTTTATTCGGAATCTGCCTCTACGCCGCCGCTCGCATCCGAGAAGCCTGCAGCCTCAGAACCGCAGACGTTTACACCCGCAAAGGCGCTCCCCGAGACCAGCTCATCATCCGCAAACCCAACACCAAAGGCAAACTCTCCACCCGCACCGTTCCCGTCATTGAAGAACTGCGCACCCTCCTCATCGACTACTATCCCAACCCCCGCACCTGGTTCTTATTCCCCGGTCGTCACAATAAAGGACATATCCATCCCGACAGCGCCGCCCGTATCTTGAAAAGTGCCTGTGACCGACTTGACTTAGAAGGCATCTCCACCCATTCTTTTAGAAGAACCGCCCTCACCCAAATGAGCAACGCCGGGATTCCCCTGCGCGTCATTCAACAAATTTCCGGGCATCGTTCTCTGGGTGTTCTGCAAGAGTATTTGGAAGTCACCCCCGAGCAAGTGCGGGGCGCTGCGTCTTCTTTATTCCTGCTAGGCTATTCAGATCACAACGTTGACGATCCCCCCAGTTCTTTGGAGTGGGAGCAAGGGTTTAAAAAGGAAGAACAAGAGAGCAAATCGGAAGTTGATTGGGAATAAAGCAAAAATTTGCGGGAGAATCACGTTGGGAAACTAAACTTTCCCAATGTAGATGTTTAAAGCGCGATCGCGCCTAAAATAATTCCTGATTAAATGAGAGCCAAGTTGTCGGTTCCTTCCTCATTAATTCCTGTCAAACTGCTTACCAAGCCCTGGAAAGAATCAGCTTTTTCTATGGAAGTGGGAGTGTTCTCTGAAGGGAATACTACCTCATTAGTCAGTTTCATTGCTTCATCTTCACTGATATTAGAGGAATTAATCAGGTTTGTGGCATTAGAACTAAGGCTGGTCTGAGTTTGCGAGGCAACTTCGGAATTGTTATCGCCAAGGTTGATATTACCCGGATTAGCTTGTTTGTTGACACTTAATTCTTCATTGCCAACAGTAATGTTATCGCTATTGTTGAGGTTAACTGTGGTATCGCCATCCTCGAATCGAAGCTCAAATTGTTGATTTTGATTAACCGTCAGAGTAATATTTTCTCCGCCATTGCGATCGCTGATAGTTAATTCAGTTAAACCAGTTCGCTTAATGATGGAGTTGCTTAGGGTTTGAGACAAGACAACGCGATCGTCGCTTTGGGGTGTAAAACTGAGATTAATCCCATCTTCTACCACAAGAGTTTCTTTACCGCTGCTACCTTGAATATTGGCATTAAAGTTTACAGTCAATTGTTGATCGGATCCGTCTAAAATCAGTAAATTCTGAATTTCCCCCACTGCAATCTTGACAGTTCCTGTATCGAAACCGCCGTTTCCATCAGCAATTGTGTAGCTGAACTGTTCAGTTACAGTTTCTCCCGGTTGTAGAGAGGAAAACTTATTGTTGGGATCATAGCTTAAGATGCCATCAGTGTTTAAGGTGAGCAAGGCGCCAGAACTTAATGCAATTTCACTTCCCACTTGGGAAGGGTTATCGTTAACGGCAACTACACTGAATTCATCGTTTTCGGGATCTTGATCGGCTCCATTTCCGTTGTCGCCAAACACATCTGCAATCAGTTGCTGGTTTTCATTGGTAGTAAAGCGATCATTGTTAGCAAGAGGCTCATCATTGACTTCAATTATGTTAAGGGTAAAGCTATTCTTAGCTGTTTTCCCGGCTGCATCAGTAGCCGTTGCTTGCAACTCCAGGGTTCCATCATTGTCTTCGCCAGGGGTGCCGCTAAAGGTGCCAGTCTCGGCATCAAAACTTAACCAATCCGGTAGTTCGCTGCCATCGCCCTGGCTGGCACTCAAGGTTAAGTTATTATCATCCGGGTCAGTGAAGGTATTGTCTGGAACTTGGAAGTTAAACTGTTGATCTTCGGTAGCCTGTTGGTCAGCAATGGAATTAGCTACCTCAGGAGCATCATTGACTTCAGCTACTTCCAGAATAAAGCTGCTGTTAACGGTTTCATTTTCCGAGTCAGAGGCAGTTACTTGTAGCTGTAGGGTTCCATCATCGTCTTCGCCAGGGGTGCCGCTGAAGGTGCCAGTCTCGGCATCAAAACTTAACCAATCCGGTAGTTTGCTGCCATCGCCCTGGCTAGCACTCAAGGTTAAGTTATTATCCGGGTCAGTGAAAGTATCCTCCGGTAGTTGGAAGTTGAAACTTTCATCTTCGGTGGCTTCTTGCTCGGGAATGGAGTTGACTACTTCGGGCGCATCATTAACCCCATTAATGGTTACTGTCGCGGTAGCAGTATCGGTTCCACCGTTGCCATCACTAATGGTGTAGTCAAAGCTTTCAGTGGCGGTTTCTCCTTGAGCTAGAAACTCAAACTGACCATTGGGGTTGTAGTCAAAGGTGCCGTCGCTTTCCACTGTCAGTAGTGCACCGGAACTGAGGGTAATTTCGTTTCCCAGATTGCTACTGAAGGCGTCATCGTTGGCGGTGGGAGCATCATTGACCCCGTTAATGGTTACTGTCGCGGTAGCAGTATCCGTTCCGCCGTTGCCGTCGCTAATGGTATAGTCAAAGCTTTCAGTGGCGGTTTCTCCTTGAGCTAGAAACTCAAACTGACCATTGGGATCATAGTTAAAGGTGCCGTCGCTTTCTACCGTCAGCAGCGCACCGGAGCTGAGTGTGATTTGGTTTCCAACATCACTACTGCTGCCATTAATTGCAGTGACGGTTAGAGAATCACCGCTATCAACGTCACTGTCAGCACCGTTGCCGTTGTCAGAGAGGACATTGCCAGAAGTAACACTATCTTCATCTGTACTTAAGGCGTCATTGTTGGCGGTGGGCGCATCATTAACCCCATTAATGGTTACTGTCGCGGTAGCAGTATCGGTTCCACCGTTGCCATCACTAATGGTGTAGTCAAAGCTATCAGTAGCCGTTTCTTCCTCCGCCAAAGACTCAAACTGACCATTGGGGTTGTAGTCAAAGGTGCCGTCGCTTTCCACTGTCAGTAGTGCACCGGAACTGAGGGTAATTTCGTTTCCCAGATTGCTACCAGTGCTGAAGGCGTCATCGTTGGCGGTGGGAGCATCATTGACGGAATTGACCGTAATATTCACTGAGGCTGTACTTTGTTTACCACTATTACTATCAACAATGGTGTAATTAAAGCTGTCAGTGCCATTGAAATTAGGATCAGGAGTGTAAGTAATGGTATCGTCACTCAAGTCATTAGCAGTGCCATTATCGTTAATGGTTACTGTTCCCTTATCGGGGGGGCTGCTGATTCGGATATCACTTAAAGAGTCAAAGCTATCATTGTTAAGGACATTAATTTCAACACTACTATCTTCATCAACTTGAGCAGTGTCATCTACATTACTAATCGCACCGAATTCAAATGCACCAATATCAACATCACTAGTATTAATATTAACTATCCGATCGAAGCCGCTACCTCGCTGATCGAAGGGAAGGCGTTCACTAGTGTTGTTATCTCCATCTAAATCTTGCGTATCTTGGGGAATTTCATTATTATCGCCGGCATCAATGGCTGGAGAACCGGAAACTAGGGCAATGGTTTCAGTGGAGCCGCCATTATCTGTGAGGAGAGGATTGTCGCTGTTATCGACTTCTAGGATTTTATCTAGCGGTATGTCTTGGTCATCAGAAGTAGCATTAATATCGCTGTTTCCTGGCATAAAGCCAGAAAAGGCTTCATTATTGGATTGACTGCTATCGCCAAATAGATTGTTGGCATCTGCATTGATGTTGTATTGATTTCGTATTTCATTGCCGGCGTTAGTAGCGTCATTACCGCTAATAATACTATTGCGTAAAGTAATACTGTTATCGTTCTGAATTCCCCCGCCATGATCTCCACTATAATTGTCGCTAACAGTGCTGTTAACTATTATCGTAGTGCCGGTACCACCGCTATCAATTCCGCCACCAGTATCTGGAGCACTATTATCACTAATAGTGCTATTACTAATAGTAAGGGTGCCACCATCGTTCTGAATTCCCCCGCCGTCAGCAAAATTATTGTTGTAGCCAGCAGCATTACCAGTGATGGTACTATTAGTGATTGTGGCATTCTGATTATTAAAAATCCCGCCTCCGAAATCAGAAGAATTGCCACTTATAGTGCTATTTTTAATTGTTAGGGTATTAGCAGAATTGTCGTTGACAATCCCGCCGCCATCATCTTCGGCAGTGTTATTTTGGATGGTACTGTTAATAATAGTGGCCCTGCCAGTGTCACCATTATATATTCCTGCACCATCAAATTTAGCAAAATTGTCGGAAATAATACTATTGCTAAGAGTCAAGTCTTCTCGATTTAGAATCCCACCGCCCTTATCCGAAGTGCTTCCATTTTGAATCGTTAGCCCATCAATTGTTACTGAAACATCATTATTGTCGTCGTCATCAATCTTAAAAACCCGACTATTATTTTGGGCATCTACTGTTACATCAGGGGCATTATCATCATCTAAATCCCCATTAATCGTCAAAGCCTTATCAATTGTTAACTGACCATTGGATAGATTGATAGTGCCTCCGCTATCAAACGTAATCGTATCGCCAGAGCTGGCATTATTAATTGCACTTTGTAGCGCTGACTCAGTTGGTTGAATACTATTTGTTGCTTGTTCAACAGCAACTGTCTCGCCATTTATCTCTAACGTTGCACTGTCATCTTGGTCTCGCAGCGAATCTAGCGTTTGATTACTTAATTCATTCCCCTGCACTAAGAACGCAAAGATTTCACCTTCATCGCCAGGTGTGTCAATTTCATTCAGAAACTCATCAACGGCATGTCCCACTTCTTCTAACAGCACCGAGCTTGCTTGTTCCGGCGTGGAAGCCAGCAAATCCTGAGACAGAAAAATGGTATCTGTACTGCTAGCATAAGCACCTAAAGCCCCTTTTAAGCTAGAACTAGGGAGAATTTCAATGCTGATTCCCTCTAAAAAGTTGCCAGTTAGGAATTCCTGTCGCAATGCTTCAGTTGGTTCAGTATCGCCGTTTTCCCCAAAGCTATCCTCTAAAACTGATAGAAATTGGTTGCTTTGGCTCCATTCGGCTAAAATTTGATCGGTCTGATTAATAAGCTGTTCGAGTTGAGTATCTAAATAAATTTGAGGGGACATGATTTAATTTAAAATCGTTGGAACTACTGGGTTTATCATATTGACTGAGCTTTAGCTTGTCAATTAATTAAAATGATTTCAAATAGAATAATTATTTAATTGCGTTGTAATATATATGTAATCTCAATTACTTTAAAAACGAAAGTTCTGCTATCAACGCGTTTTTGACTTCTGCCATAACGCTTGCCCAGTCATCAGAAGTTTGCTGTCGAAATAATCGCATGGTGGGGTACCAGGGACTATCATTGCGGTCTAATAACCAACGCCAGTCGGAATGGTAAGATAGTAAAGTCCAAACGGGTTTGCCTAATGCCCCGGCTAAATGCACCACAGACGTATCCACACCAATGATTAAATCCAATGCTTGAATCGCTCGTGCGGTATCGGCATAAT
>PXPI01000057.1 GCA_003021905.1 Cyanobacteria bacterium SW_9_44_58
AGCGGTTGCCAACTCCCTATTCTTAACGCTTCATTCTCTTTGCGAAGCTGAATTAACGCCCGATAGAAATTTAAGATGGAATTTTGCTCAGCTAACTCTATCTCAACATTCACGGTTTGATAGTTATCATGCACCGGCAACCAGTTTTCATCCAGCACCTAATCTAAGGGCGCGATATCTCATCCAAGATTTGATTGCGCGTCCAAAAAGATGCCGCTGTTAGGCTTCCGGGTCAATTCCCAAAGCTCTTAATTGCTCAGCTAAACGTTTAGCACGTTGAGATTCCTGTTCTGCCCGTTGAAAGGCCTGCTGACGCTCCTGTTCCAACTCTAGAGAAGAGAGAAATTTTCTTCCATCAGGACGATAAATTTCTAGCGTTTCTGAGGTTACACGAAATTGAATCCCTAAACGGGGACTAATCCAGCCATTGATTTGTTCGATTAACTGCAATCTGCCATCAAGCCGTTGCAATCCTTCTAATTCATTACTATCTGGATCATAAATGTAATATTCTTCTACCCCATAACGCTCATAGAATTGTAATTTGCGAGTCATTTCTTTGACTCGGTTTCCCGGAGAGAGAATCTCAAATACCACTTGCGGCGGAATATTGTCTTCTTCCCATTGTCGATAAGATCCCCGGTCCCCTTTTGGCCGCCCCAACACTGCCATAGCATCTGGGGCAATGCGAATTTCGGGATGACCTTCCACCGGATACCACAACAAATCCCCAGCCACAAAAACATTGGGATCATCAGCAAATAGCAGTTCCAAGTTTTCTTTGATTAAAACAATCCAGCGAAATTGTTTGGTATTATCTGCCATGGGCTGACCATCACTGTCGGGGTAAATAATTTGTTGGTTAATGGAAACACTCATGAATTTAGGAAGACTAACACCAATATCTTTAATTTTAAGCCGTTTCATTTCAGTTAATTAGCTTTTTTCCTTGATCCTATGCTTCAAAGCAACCGCGTTCCCCTATAATCGTTTAAACTGGTTTTGTATCCATTCCCACTCTTGAGTTAATCCTTCTTCTAAGCCCACTTGAGGAGAATACTGCAAAATCCGATTAGCCTTTGAGATTTCAGCAGAAGTGTCTCGGGCATCGCCAGTTGCTCTTGGGTGATAGCTGCGTTGAATCTTGGTTCCGACGATGGCTTCCATTTTCTCCAAAACTTGATTGAGAGCCACTCGACTGCCGCCGCCAATATTGAAAACTTCTCCCACTGCATCTGAAACCTCTGCTGCGGATAAATTTGCTGCTACCGCATCGCTGATAAACGTAAAATCGCGAGTTTGTTCCCCATCCCCAAAAATCGGAATGGGCTGTTCATTGACAACCGCTCGGAGAAACTTATGAAAGGCCATATCAGGTCGTTGTCGGGGCCCATATACCGTAAAATATCGTAAAGCTGTTGCCGGCACGCCAAAATTTTGATGATATTGCCAACATAATTGTTCTGCTGCCAATTTGGTAATGCCATAGGGAGACACCGGTTGCGGACAAGCGGTTTCGGGAGTGGGCAATCTTTCTGCATTTCCATAGATGGAAGAACTAGAGGCATAAACGAAGCGTTGCAAGTCTTTTGCCTCCTTGGCTGCTTCTAGAATTACCTGAGTGGCATTAAGATTCCGTTCTGTATAAAAATGAAAGTGTTGTCCCCAACTGGCTCTTACTCCCGCTTGCGCTGCTTGATGAAAAACCGCTTTCGTTTCTTGGAGCAATGGGATCCAATTTAAATTCAAAATATTGTCTTCAATTAAATGAAATTGAGGATGCGTTAAAGCTTGAGCTAAATTTTGGCGTTTCAAATGAGGGTCGTAATAATCATTAAATTCATCGATCCCAACCACATTTTCCCCACGCGCTAACAAAGCTTCAACCAGATGAGAACCAATAAATCCAGCGGCGCCTGTAACAAGATACTTTGCCATACCAAAAGAATAAATAACTGCTGATTTCTAGACGTGATTGGCCTCTAGAGAAATGCGCCAATCAAGCACTTATGCTTTTAATCATAAAAGATCCAAGCAATAATGAATTCCACGATCGCGCTAATTCCAATTCACTGCCATTCCTTCCTGGGCCTGCAACTGCCAATAATGGGCATATCGTTCCCCTCGACTCAATAATTCCCGATGCGTTCCCCGTTCAACAATTTCACCCTCTTCTAATACTAAAATCTGATCCGCGCCGGTAATCGTTGATAATCGATGTGCCACCACCAATACTGTCCGATTTTGTTGAAACATTGCCAACGCCTGTTGCACCAACCGCTCCGAATAACTATCCAACGCACTGGTGGCTTCATCTAAAATTAACACTTCCGGTTGCTTCAAAATCGCTCTTGCCAGCGCAAGGCGTTGCCGTTGCCCCCCAGACAGGCGATAGCCCCGTTCCCCGACAATTGTTTGATAGCCTTGGGGCAAGGCCGCAATAAATGCATGAGCTTGCGCCTCTTTTGCCGCTTCCATAACTTCCGTTTCCGTT
Organism: Cyanobacteria bacterium SW_9_44_58; assembly: GCA_003021905.1. Classification (GTDB taxonomy): domain Bacteria; phylum Cyanobacteriota; class Cyanobacteriia; order Cyanobacteriales; family Rubidibacteraceae; genus Halothece. The sequence continues at coordinate 2,495 of PXPI01000057.1, forward strand.
GCCTCCGGCTTGCCATACCGGATATTGTCAAAAATCGGCTGATTGAAGATAAACGTATCCTGACTCACTACACCCATCTGCTGACACCAACTTTCGACATGATACTGCTGTAAGTTCACCCCATCAACGGTAATTTGTCCCTCACTGGGTTAGTATAATCCCGTTAATAAATCGGCAATAGAAGACTTTCCCGCACCAGAACCGCCAACCAATGCTGTCACTGTTCCTTTCGGCATCGCAAAATTGATATCTTTCAGGGCTGGTGCTTGGCTGCCCCTATAGCGCAACGTCACTTGTTCAAACTGAATTTTGTCCTTTAAACCGGCAAAGACTTGATAACCGCCAAATTTTGCCCATTCTTTATCTTCTGGGGTTAAAATCTCATTCAAGCGATCCATCCGCCCCGAATTATTGGCTAGGGTATTCAAAATGCCTGCAAGATTTCCCAGTTTAGACGATAAGCGATTCAGGGGCATAATAAAGGTAAACAGCGCCGGAATCAGCAACGCTTGTTCATTGCGCAGCACAATAAACCCTAAAATTAATAGTCCTCCCACTGTGAAAATCGTCAGAAATTGATTTAGGGGTTCGGTGACTTTCGTGAAACGCTCCTGCTTTTGCATCAAAGGGACTAACTCAGCAGTAAGTTGATGCACCTGCCCAATAGATTGCCGTTGTTTGCCAAAACTGTGAACTAAGCGCAATCCCTGGATATTTTCCACAATTTGTTTTGTAATGGCAACCGTTGCTTGGGTCACTTCTCGCGAGATGCTTTTAATGCGGGGAATTAGATAGCGTTGCACTGCCACTAGCCCAGCTCCCAAAATGATGGCAACCACTGACAATAATGGGGAAATGCTTATCAAGACCACCATATAGGCAACGATCACAAAACTATTCACCAATAATTGATTCCATTGCTCTAATTCGATATTGACTGCACGCTGAGCATTCTGCACATATTCTGTTAAATCTCCCACTTTATAGCTGCTGGCACAAGCAAAACTTAGCAGCATAATCTGCCGAAACACTTGCTGGATCATTTGCCCTCGTACTCGGGCCTTCAAATATCCTGCACTCACCATGCCCACATACCTCAACCCGCTGCGCACAAACTGCATGACAATGGCAAGAACAATTAAACCAATAAAGAGTTCCCCTTAATCCCAATTTTCCACATAAGGGGTCAACCAATTCAGGCGATCCACATTAGTTAGCGATCCTTGTTCCAGAACGCGCAATGCCAGAAAAATGACACCAAAGGTTGTCCCTTCAAAAATTGCCGATAGCAAATTTGTGTTGAACGCAATTAACAGCAAGCGCCGATTATAATTAGCAATGGTTAAAATAATCCGATAAGCGGGACTTTTGGGGTACAATCGCGCCGCAGATTTCAAATACTGTAAGGGATTCAGTGTCTTTTTGGATAACAAGGAACACTCCCGCTCCTCTCAAAACAGTTAGATTATAGTTTAACTGGCATTCAGCTTGTGGCAAATGAGACTGGAAAGAGCGCGATAGAAATCGCCGTCAAACCAAAGCGCTATAGCCGCGGGAGTATCAATAATATTCATTTGACGCCGCTCAACGGTAAAATCAGCAAGGGAGTAATAGACACATAGCTCTCCAAAACAGTTAAGCCTACTAACAGGAGGAAAAAAATCGTGGCAAAAAAAACGATTGCTAGTCTTACAGAAACCGATGTTAGCGGTAAGCGAGTTCTTGTCCGTGCCGACTTTAACGTTCCTCTCAATAATAAAGGAGAAATTAGCGATGATAACCGCATTCGCGCTGCTGTTCCAACTATCCAAGACTTAATTCAGAAAAATGCCAAAGTAGTTCTATGCAGCCACATGGGTCGTCCCAAAGGAGAATTTAAAGAAAAACTGCGCCTAACTCCTGTTGCGGAACGGTTATCGCAACTCCTTGGCCAAGAAGTGGTTAAGTGTGATGACTGTATTGGCGATAGCGTTAAACAAAAAGTTGATAGCTTACAAAACGGCCAAGTAGCGCTATTGGAAAATCTTCGGTTTTATCCCCAAGAAGAAGCGAATGACGCTGAATTTAGCAAAAAACTGGCGGCCAATGCTGATGTTTATGTTAATGATGCATTTGGCACAGCTCACCGTGCCCATGCCTCCACAGAAGGAGTGACCAAACATCTCAGCCCCTGTGTCGGCGGCTATCTCATCGAAAAAGAACTCGATTATCTCAAAAACGCGATTGAAAATCCCCAACGTCCTTTTGCCGCCATTATTGGCGGTTCTAAAGTTTCCAGTAAAATTGGTGTTCTCGAAACCTTAATCGAAAAATGCGATAAGCTGCTCATCGGCGGCGGCATGGTCTTTACTTTTTTCAAAGCGCGGGGTCTGAGTGTGGGCGATTCTTTAGTGGAAAACGATAAACTTGAGTTGGCTAAATCCTTAGAAGAAAAAGCAAAAGAAAAAGGGGTAGAACTTTTATTCCCCACGGATGTGGTTATTGCTGACAAGTTTGCTGAAGATGCCAACGCCCAAACCGTTACGATTGAGAACATTCCCAGTGGCTGGCTAGGGCTAGATATCGGCTCGAAAACTGTAGAATCTTTTAAAGAAGCCCTGTCGGACTGTAAAGGCATCATTTGGAATGGTCCAATGGGAGTCTTTGAAATGGAACAATTTGCCAAAGGAACCGAAGCTATTGCTCGCACTTTAGCAGAATTAACAGACAATGGGGCAACAACTATCATTGGCGGCGGCGACTCAGTAGCGGCTGTGGAGAAAGTTGGCGTTGCTAATAAAATGAGCCATATTTCCACTGGCGGCGGTGCTAGTCTTGAACTTCTCGAAGGAAAAGAACTCCCCGGGATTGTTGCCCTCAATGAGGTTTAAAACGATTCAACATTAATTTAATTAACTTGGTATCGAGTAGGGTAGGTGGATTGCCCGCCCTACTTTCTAGCGTTCCGTTTGATGATCATTGCTGGAATTAACCCAATTTAATTTTGTTCTAGGAGTAGTCAATCTAAAAAACCTGTGTTACCTTGGCTATAGTTGTTTGTTAAAGCAATAACCGTTTAGGGAGAAAGGAGGTGATGCCCATGAGTACAGGTAGTAAACGCATGAGTCACCTGATTGGAGTATGCCGGCTGTGTGTCGGGGCTGTTCTCAAGTAGTCAGTTAACTCCTCCCTGTGAGGAAAAACAGGCTGTACAAGTTCCTCTCGGCAGTCAGGTTTCAATCAGAGTGACCCGCTAGAACGCTCTCGCTTCGAGTGTTTATTCACTCCCCGGTGAGAGCGGATAGTTTTTTAAAATTGATTGGAAATGACCACAGGAATTTGGATTTTAGGAACACAACTTTCTTTAGAACAAGCTGCGTTGAAAAGTTGTGAAGATGACCCGGAAAATACGCCAGTGCTGATGATTGAGTCTCAAGCGCATGCTGCGCAGCGGCGGTATCATCAGCAAAAACTGGTGTTGGTATGGTCTGCCATGCGTCATTTTGCTATCCAACTACAAAAGGCGGGTTGGAGGGTGACTTATGAGGTAGCAACAGATTTTATCACCCCACTCCAAAATTGGGTGCAACAGAATCAAATTACAGAATTGCGGGTAATGACGCCCAGCGATCGCGCCCTTAAAACCTTTATCCAACAATTAGACCTAGGTTGTCAAATTTCTCTCATCCCTGACAACCATTTTTTATGGTCGCAGATTACGCCGGAATTTGATTCCGGCGCCTGCTACGAGCGTTGGTCAACTCAAGCCTTCCAAAATTGGGCAAACAACCGGAAACGCATCTTGATGGAAGATTTTTATCGCCAAGGGCGCAAACGGTTTCAGGTTTTAATGGAAGAGAATCAACCAGTGGGAGGCAAGTGGAATTTTGATCAAGACAATCGCAAACCTCCGCCGAACAATTTAACGCCGCCTTCGCCGCCCAAGTTTTCCCCGGATAATATTACCCAAGCAGTGATGGAAGAAGTTCAAGCCCTGTCTTGTTCAACTTATGGGAATGTTGAGAACTTCCAATGGGCAGTGACGCGAGAACAAGCACAACAAGTTCTCAACCATTTTATTGAGAGCGCTTTACCTAACTTTGGCCCCTATCAAGATGCCATGGTCACTGGAGAAACGACATTATGGCATTCTCTGCTATCCCCTTATCTCAATTTAGGCTTGCTCACCCCTTGGGAAGTGATTGTTGCTGTGGAACAGGCTTATTATCAAAACCGCCTTCCTTTAAATAGTGTTGAGGGAGTGATTCGTCAAATTTTAGGATGGCGGGAATTTTTACACGGAATTTATCACTGGGTTGATGCTGACTATGGCCAACAAAACTGGTTTAATCATCAGCAACCCTTACCCGCTTTCTTTTGGGATAGTAGTGAAACTGACATGAATTGCTTAAAGCAAGTCCTACAACAAGTGGAACAGACCGGTTATGCCCATCATATCCAACGGCTGATGGTATTGAGCAACTTTGCCCTGATTGTGGGTGTTTCTCCACAGGCGTTGAAAAATTGGTTTCATGCTGCTTTTATTGATGCCTATGACTGGGTAATGGAAACCAATGTCATTGGTATGGGGCAATTCGCTGATGGCGGCGTATTTGCCTCAAAACCCTATGCCTCTTCTGCCAATTATATTAATAAAATGAGCGATTATTGTCAGGATTGTTGCTACAACCCCCGCCAACGTTCCCAGGAAGATGCTTGTCCGTTCAATTTCTTCTATTGGGATTTTATCGCTCGTCACCGCGATCAATTACAAGGTTTGGGGCGCATGAATTTAGTGCTAGCCAATTTGGGGAAAATTGATGCCGAAGAATTGGCGCAAATGCAAGCATTGGCGGAGGCTTGGCGAGAAAAACACGCTCAGGGACTTGAGGAAACTTAACGTTTGCAATTCTTATCTTAAAACATGAGTTTTTCCCACAGATTTCCCAGTTTTTCCACAACTTTTTTTGAAGTTTTCCACAATCCAACGCGGTAGAATCAAGGGTAGAGGGGCGTCACCGCCCCATTGATTTTATTAAGCCATTAAGACCGTAAACACTGAGTTTAAGTTAAGTTGTGTAACAAAAAAGTTGATGAAATTCCCATTAATTCGTTTCATCTTGTGAGAAGCAGAAAAAAATGTAAAATTTCTCAGCATTGACAATCCTCCCCCCTCTTAGACGACAATAGAGCGACCAGGCAAAAAACCAAGACGGATTTCTCTCTCAGGTATCAATCGATAGCAGATTGCGCCTTCTGTTTCTGCAACGGAAAGCGCCTGAGTAGAGAGTGCTAGTACGCTTCTAGACCCAATTTTCGGGAATAGGGGCTACTGATGGGCAACCATTTCCAGGTTTTAGATTTGGCGCAACAACCAAACAATTATTGGAGGGTAAGGTCGCTGTGAAAACAAACGTTAGCCTTTCGACAGAGATTCCACAAGAGCTTCATGAGTCATTGCAACGCTATCTGGATGAACATCCCAGTTGGGATCAAGATCGGGTATTAGCGGCGGCGTTGTCGCTGTTTCTCCTGCAAAACAGCCAAAATAAAGTGGAACAAAATCCACAAACCTATCGCAGCTGTGCCCAAGTTTATTTGGAAACGCTGTTTGATTAAAATAGGTCTGTGATGGATTAGAAGGGGGATCATGTTAGATACTTTAATTGTAGGAGCAGGAATCAGCGGTTTAAGCACGGCCTATCGCCTGCATCAAGGGCAACGCCAGATTTTAGTCGCAGAACAGCGCGATCGCGTTGGCGGCAATATTGCAACGGAACACCAGGGGGAATTCCTCTGGGAAGAAGGCCCCAATAGTTTTTCCCCAACGCCGGAGTTATTAAAACTGGCAGTTGATGCGGGCTTAAAAAATGACTTTGTTTTCGCTGATCGCAATCTTCCCCGTTACGTTTATTGGCAGGGAAAACTGCGTCCTGTTCCCATGAGTCCCCCAGCAGCAGTTAAATCGCAATTGCTTAGCCCTTGGGGAAAACTGCGGGCATTAGCCGGTGCCCTGGGCTTTGTTTCCCCTAATGTTGAAGGGAAGGAAGAGACAGTTGCCGACTTTTTTACCCGTCACTTGGGAGAAGAAGTGGCGCAACGCCTCGTCGCTCCCTTTGTGTCTGGCGTTTACGCCGGAGATGTTCACCGGCTCAGTGCCCAAGCCGCCTTTGGCCGGGTTACGCAATTGGCTGATGTGGGCGGTGGACTGGTTGCAGGGGCAGTATTATCCCGCGGTAAGAGAAAGCAGTCTTCATCGACGGTAACTGAGAATGCCGATATTCCCAAAACCAAGTCCGGGGAATTGGGATCCTTTCGAGAAGGCTTGCAAATGTTGCCGCGCGCGATCGCGTCAAAACTGGGCGAATCAGTTAAATTAAACTGGCAGCTTAACAATATTTCTCCTCATCCCGAACAAGGCTACATTGCCGCATTTTCCACCCCGGAAGGGGAACAAAGCGTAGAAGCTAAAAGTATTGTCCTCACTACACCAGCTCATGTCACTGCCCCAATTATTCAAACCTTATCCCCGCTAACCAGCACAGCACTCCAAGATATTTCTTATCCGCCAGTAGCCTGTGTTATTCTTGCCTATCCAGATGAGGCGCTGCGCTTCTCCTTAAAAGGATTTGGCAACCTGGTTCCCCGCAACCAAGGCTTGCGTACGCTAGGCACAATTTGGGCATCAACGCTATTTCCTGGGCGTGCCCCTCAAGGTTGGCACATTCTGACAAACTTTATCGGTGGGGCAACAGATCCCGAAATTGCTCAACTTAGTGAAGAACAAATCATCGACCAAGTTCACCAGGACTTACAAAAGGTGTTACTGAAATCGGATACGAACCCCAAACCCTTAGCGGTTCATCTGTGGTCAAAAGCCATTCCGCAATATACTTTAGGACATCTCGACCGTTTAGAAACGATAAGAAATAGTCTAAAATCTTGTCCTGGCCTCTTTTTATGCAGCAATTATCTTGATGGGGTTTCACTGGGAGATTGTGTCCGTCGCGGCGAAGAAACCGCTCAAGCCGTGTTAGATTATTTGGGTTAACGAACTTCAGCGTTAACAATGTCGGAGATTAAGTTAATTGTTGGCCTAGGAAATCCTGGGAAAAAATACGAACAAACCCGCCATAATATTGGCTTTGATGCCGTTGATCGTTTGGCAAAAGATTGGCAATTGAACTGGCGGAAAGATACCCGATTTAAAGGATATTATTGTGAAGGAGCAGTGCCAACCATAGGCAAGGTTCATTTACTCAAACCCCTGACTTATATGAACCATTCCGGGCAAGCTATCAGAGCGGTGTGCGATTGGTATAAATTCTCTCCCGAATCCGTTTTAATTATCTACGATGACCTTGATCTGCCAGTAGGGAAGTTGCGTTTACGATTGTCTGGTTCAGCCGGGGGACATAATGGAATGAAATCAATTATTTCCCATTTGGGAACTGAAAACTTTCCCCGACTGCGCATTGGCATCAAAAATACAGAGATGAACAAAGATACAGTAAGTCATGTTTTAGGAAAATTTTCTCCGGAGGAACAACCTTATATTAAAGACACTTTAAACTTGGTTCCAAAAGTTATTGATCTCTCTCTCCATGAGGGCTTAGAAAAAGCCATGAGTCTTTACAATTAAGGTCTAAAATCAATAGGTTTCATTATTATTCTCGTTAATTTGGCAAAGAATTTGCCGAAGACCAGTAAGATAAATCCAGTGAACTATAATGAATCGTTAAGGCAATATTTAAGTTTTCTAAAGACTTAAAAAGCCAATGAACATTATGTCTTGGGGTATTTTCATAATGGTTATATAAGATGGCAAACCGACTCGTGAGATAAGGATAAATCTTATTGGAAATTAAGACAATCTTTAAAAGCAATCCAATGGTTTTTGTTGGTCCCAGATTGGTCACTAAGTCTAGATAAAGATAGTGGTCAATTTTTTGTTGACTTTCAATAACTAGGAATTTCAATAAATTATTGGCAATGCGTAAAATTAATTGTTCATTTGGTTTTTCCCAATCCCACTCGGTTAAAGTATTTTTGATAAAATAAGCCAACCGTTGATTAAATTGTTGTTTGCTATAACTGTCATCGATAGAAGCAATTAAATATTCGTAAAGATCTCGTTTATAGGTTCTAAAGGTATCCGCTTTTCTACTATGAGTCAGAAAACGTTGCGCTAAATCTCGATAAGTGGATTTTCCTTCCACACCGCTAATAAAATGCTGAAGCGTTGCAATCAGTTCCGCATCTTTAAGGAGAGTCGGATTCGGTTTTGGTAAAATAGCATTTTGAGCTTTTGCCAGAGAACCATAACGTTCTGCTAGTCGGGCAAGACGAACTTGATTGGTAATATATCGAGATAGGGAAACTTCGAAGTCATATTCCTGTTGTTTCTGGAATTTTTTTAATGCTTGTTTGGTTTGGGGATAATTGTCTGCGGTAAGAATACAGTTTTGATATAAAAAAGGATAACGCCCTAGTAATATTGCTAAGGGTTGTGATTTATCTTTTTGTGTTTCTTCAGTCGTTGTCAATAAACGCCGTAAGCGTTGCATTCTTAAAAAATGCTGGCTTTTATTAAAGTCGCTTACTCGTTCTCGAATTCTTCGCGAAGCAGAGGTTTGTAAACGCGCAAACGCCGGAATGTCTTCAAAAATTTTGACAAATTCTGGAATAATATTTTCTGGATCCGCTGATTGTCTTAGCCAGTGATTAATCGCAATATAGCAACAATTGCTTAAAAAAGAAGCAAACTCAGTTTCGGCTTTGTCTCCTTTGGCAATTGCTTCTAATGTGTCACGAATTTCCGGTTCTTCATAGCCCGTTGCTTTCACAAAAAGACAATAATATCGTTCAATGACTTTTTCTGCTGTTTCTTGCTGAACACAGGACTGTAAATGATTATAAATTTTTTCTTTTTTCTGATTAAGCGACGACAATTGAATTGGCATTAGATAATTTTAAATAGATTAATTGATACCATTAGTAAAAGTTTATAAATAATCATTTTTTATCTATTTATATTAAAAAATTAAGTGTTTCCCTTACAAAAAATAAAAAATTCGTAGTATTTTAGATAAAATAGAAACTTGACCAAGCTCAACTGAAGTCAAACAATGCATCCTCAGCTTACTTTGCCTATCTTAGCAGAAGTTATCCAACCGGTTCAGACAGTGCTGAGTGAGGGTTGGAAAGCGAAAAGTGTTACTGGTATCAATACTGATACCCGCACCCTTCAAAAAGGAGATGTTTTTGTTGCATTGGCAGGAGAAAAATTTGACGGTCATAACTTTGTGGACAAGGCATGGCAATCAGGAGCAACTGCTGTTGTCGTGCAAAGGGATTGTTCAACAAAAATTCCCCATAATATTCCTCAATTTTATGTCAAAAATACTCTCACGGCTTATCAACAAATTGCTCATTGGTGGCGCCAACAGTTATCCATTCCTGTTATCGGAATCACTGGTTCTGTGGGAAAAACAACGACCAAAGAATTGATTGCTGGGGTATTATCCCAATACGGTAAGGTTTTGAAGACGGAAGGAAACAATAACAATGAAATTGGGGTTCCTAAAACGCTGTTGCGATTAACATCAGATTATGATTATGCCGTGGTGGAAATGGCAATGCGAGCGAAAGGGGAAATTGCGGAACTCACCAATATTGCTCAGCCTACTATTGGTTTAATTACCAATGTCGGAACTGCTCACATTGGGCGTTTAGGTTCAAGACAAGCGATCGCGGAAGCCAAATGTGAACTGCTCGCGAATATGCCAGCCACAGCAACTGCCATTCTGAATCAGGATAACCAACGGTTAATGGCAATCGCAGCAACGGTGTGGGAAGGCAAAACGCTAACTTACGGTTTAGAAGGAGGCGATCTTTACGGGCAATTGATCGAGCCAGAAACGATTGCTGTTGGGGATTTTCAGTTTCCTTTGCCGCTTCCGGGAACCCATAATGCGTCGAATTATCTGGCAGCAATTGCTGTTGCTTACGCCTTGAACTTAGATTTGAGCTGCTTGCAAAATGGGGTTGATGTAACGTTGCCGGGAGCGCGATCGCGCCGTTATTCCCTTCCCAATGATATTCTTTTCCTCGACGAAACCTATAATGCTGGGGTAGAATCCATGATTGCCGGTCTGCAGTTGCTGAAAAATACCCCAGGAGGCCGTCGCCTTGCAGTTTTAGGAACGATGAAAGAACTGGGAGACCAGTCTGCCAATTTACACCGGGAAGTGGGAGAAACCGTTGCCAAACTTAATCTTGACTATCTTTTTGTACTGGTTGATGAGCCCGAGACCCAAGAAATTGCTGCTGCTGCCCACTCAGTCAAGACAGAATGTTTCCAGGAGAAAAACCAATTAGTGCAACGATTAAGCGAAATTTTAGCACCGCGCGATCGCGTTTTATTTAAAGCCTCCAATTCAGTGGGATTAGATCAAGTTTTAGACCAACTGCGACAAATAATGTCTTGACACTCCTCGTGATAAATCGACGAGGATTCTAGAGGTTGCCTAACACGAGGCGGGACGTATAAAGTTCGGAAATGAATTCCGAACACAGTCCCTTG
>PXPI01000058.1 GCA_003021905.1 Cyanobacteria bacterium SW_9_44_58
CTTTGCTCTTCACAGCTTTAAGTTGGTCGAGACCCGTCACCATTAAATTTGCGAGGGTGATATTTTTTGCGAGGTGCTCTCTTGGGGAAGTCAGTCCCTATAATACCTTACGCGCCTTACCGCTTCTGTTAATTATCTCACATTTTAATCAAAATAAGGATGTCCTAACGGACGTTTGTTGGTTGGGCGCGATTTATGAGGGGCTGGGGTCGGAGGTTTCCTCCGACCTTTAAAAGCCCCGTCTCACCACTAAGCCTTCGGCTATAGTGGAGTGGAGCGCTACGAGCATCCTCTCGCGCCATTTAAGATAGTAGCAGATACAAAAGACTAAAGTCTAAATGTGCCATTCATCAGGGGCTGTCGTCGGAACTTGGTTCCGACGCTTGTAAGCCCCGTCCATCCGTTTGAAACGGATGGCTTTCTGACTGGTTTACTGTAATTGGGCAACTAGGGTCAATGCAATTAAACCACAAAAAAGTTTAAAATGCCAACGGCTACGACGAGTAGCACCCAAGCGCCTGACCCCACAAAAATGAGACGCTTTGATTGCTCCCAATTTTGAGGGGTAGCATAAGCAACAGGCACTCCAATCACCATAATAAACGACAGAAACACTAGCGCACCTAGTGCTAATTGAAACAGAATAGACATTTTTTTATTTCTCCCAAAACAGCAAGTTTTAAAGCCAAATTTAACAAGGGGACCAGTTACTGATCGTTTTATATTTTATCAGTTTGATAGCCGGATTCGGAGGGAATTAGGGATAATTGCTTATCCGTTGGAATTGATGGCAAACCAACTTAAAAAGCCCTCGATTTCAAATCGAGGGACGGGACTCCTTGCCGGAATTTAAGGGCGTAATTGCATTTCTTTGGGCTGATCCAGCATATGCACGGTATCTACAAAGCGTGCTGTTTTGGATTGACTGGAAACCACCAACGATTGGGTTCTGGCGCCGCCATGGAATAAACGCACCCCTTCCATTAAGGTGCCAGGGGTAATGCCGCAAGCGGCAAACAATACCGTTTCGCCGCGGGCTAAGTCTTCGGCGTTATACACGGCGTCGGGATCTTTCACTCCCATAGACTTGAGGCGCTCAATATTTTTTTCTTTGCTTTCCCCAATTAATCCGGTTTTCACCACTTCGGGATCATAAATCAGTTGTGCTTGGAAATGACCTCCTAACGAACGCATTGCTGCGGCGGAAATGACGCCTTCCGGGGCTGCGCCAATGCCCATTAAGGCATGGACGTTGGTTCCCGTAAAGGCGCAAGATAGAGCGGCTGAGATATCGCCATCTTTAATGAGACGAACTCTAGCCCCAGCTTCCCGAATTTCTTTAATTAAATCTTCGTGGCGAGAGCGATCCATTACCACAACCACTAATTCTTCCACTGAACGATCCAAGCACTTGGCCAGAATTTTCAGGTTTTTCGTCGGGGATTTGCGAATATCCAATTGACCGCGGGCAGCTGGCGGCGCCGCCAATTTGTTCATGTAAAAGTCAGGGGCAGCAAAGAGTCCGCCTTTTTCGGAAATGGCAAGGACTGCCATGGAACCCTCTTGCCCTTTGGCAACTAGGTTGGTGCCTTCGCAAGGATCAACAGCAATGTCGATTTCCATGAGTTCATCAGGGTTGCAGTATTCTTTTGCATCAGGGCGAGTGCAAATGCCTACTTCTTCGCCAATGTAAAGCTGGGGAGCCTCATCCCGTTCCCCTTCTCCAATAACAATGCGGCCGCGCATATTCATCTCATTCATGCGTTCCCGCATCGCTGTCACTGCCAGTTGATCGGCTTCGTCTTTCTGACCTTTGCCCATTAAGCGATACGACGCGATCGCGGCTTGTTCCACCACTTCAATAATTTCTAAACCGAGTGTTTTTTCTAACAAGGTAATTTCCTCCCGTACCTGGTATATCTACGGTTTTGCTAGCTTCGTTTTTGAGTCTATCAGAAAACGATTCCTTATTCTTATGGATTCTTGCGCGATCGCGCCTCAGCAATCAATTGCCTTGCACCACTTGCTTAAAGGTAGTTAAACTTTCCAAGCCAATTAATCCCCGTCGATAGCCCTTTTGATTGGAAATTCCTAAGAAAATGCTATCGCCATTGGCAGCATAGCGAAAGAAGCGAGGCGACGCATTGACATAAACTAAAGCGCTGTCCACGGTTTGGGCAAATTGGCGGGTTTCCCGATAGGATTGGCTAATAATGCAGTCGGCATGGCCGCTGCTGTAGCGGTTAATCCAGGCAATGGCGCTATTGAGATCATCCACAAGCCGAAACGCCACGATCTTGTCAATATAGCTTTGAGACCATTGGTGATCATCCTCAATAGGATTCAAATATTGACTATATTGTTCAACTAGCGTTGGTTCGCCGCGCAGAATAAATCCTTTTTCCTGTAACTCATGGAACAAATTGATTAAAATTGAGGCCTTAATATTGCGATTGATTAAGACTTTCTCGATCGCGTTCACGGGATCCGGTTCGCTGGCATGGCTGTCCACAATTACCGCTTTCACTTTTTCGGCACTGCCGCTGGTTGACCAATACAAATAACAATTGCCGATGGCGGTGCGTAAAACAGGAACATTGGCGCTTTGCGCCGCTTTTTGGACTAAACTGGGACGACCGTAAGGAATCACCAATTTCGTATAGGGTTCTTGCTGCACCAAATCTTGCACGGAACAGCCCTGTTCCCCAGGCAGCAGCTGTAAGGTGTAGGGGGGCAAATCGCTGTCTTCTAAGCCACCATTGAGGGCATTAACAATTGCTTCATTGGAATGGCTGGCTTCGCTGCCGCCACGCAACACTAAACTGTTGCCGGTTTTGACGCATAAGCCCGCAGTAATGGCGCTCAACTCCGGCAGCGCTTCATAAATCAGCGCAATCACCCCTAATGGCATGCGTTGACAATAGGTTTGTGCCGGATCCAGGGGATAAGGGGCATGACTGACTTTTTGGACGGGATCCGCGATCGTTGCCAAGCGATCTAGGATTTTAATCGCGGTTTCCAGCCGTTCCGGGGTTAATTTCAACCATTCCAAAATCAACCCAGAAACTGCCATTTCCCGACAAGTTTCCAAGTCGAGGGTATTCGCTTCCAAAATTTCATCAAAGGCATTTTGCAGGGCATTTGCCATTTTTGCTACTGCTTGTGAGCGTTGGGTCCCCGAGATGGTTGTTAACTGCTCACTGGCTTGATGAGACTGTTTAACGACGGTCTCAATCAAGTTTGAATTTTCTTCGCGATCGCCATGTATCATTCTATACCTAAGAACGCCAATGGGCTAACCAGACAATGATTGCTGGTAATAATGCTAATAATACGGCGAGCAATGCCCAAAATAAAATGGTAACTTCAAAAGAAGACTGTAAGGTCAAAGGCAGCCACACCACTAACATGACAATCATGACACCTAGCGCCAGAGGAAGATAAAGCTCTCCCCAACGGGAATGAACTGCGATCCATCGGTAACCGTTCCAACGCCAAGCCCGTTTATAAGGATAGGTGCTGGACAGCTGTTCCAGTTGGCAGTTATTGTCTTTGACAACGAAAATTTGTTGACAGCGATTGCAACCAAATGCTTCAGTGAGCATAATCGGTTCAATCCGTCCGTTTCGACGACAAGGACAAGGATATTCCGATCTTAAGTCGATTTTGAAACCTTTAGGAACTGGCACGGCATTCTATGAGGTTGCTAATTGGCACAGCAGGAGACGATTTGTCCAACGATGGCGAAATTAGATCGGTTGAGACAAGGTTGGTTGAAGGATTATTTCATTTTATTTTAGTGGTTCGGCCTCTCTGATAACCACATCTTTCTTGGGAAAGTTATATCAACTTGATCAATGCTTGCTTGCTACAGATGGATTGGGGAAAACGGGAAACAAGGCAAAGGAAGTTTTATCTAGATGATCGCGTTTAATGAAGCTTCAGACCCTCATTACAAATACGGAAGATCCGTTTGCAATATTTAAATCACTCTTGTACGATAATCAGTGTGGGTCATTAAAGTTGATGTGCTCAACTCTCTTAATCAGCGGCAAATCAAACCTTAAAAACAAGTAAAAACCGGTACGATTATATTCATCTTAAATAAATCGGTAGAAGTGGCCAGTCAATAATGTAGTCTATAATACACAATGGAGCGAACTATTAAATATAAAGGAATGAAGCTGCTAGGGTTGCTCGGTGCCACAACTGCAGCAACGTTAGCCGGAGCAGGAGAAGCTAAAGCAATTGATCCCGTTGCCCTTGATACGTTTGAAGTAAGCGGTGATGAAGTGACAGCAAGTGATCCAACAACTTCATCTGTAGGTAGTACTGATGAGATTATAGGAGGATCCCGAGAAGTCACTTTATTATCTGATGATAGTCCTAGTACCAATGAAACCAGTGCTCAGGTAGTAAATGGTCTTTTAAATCTTCAATCTGACAATTCTATTCCTGACAAATTTGCAGGTGAGGTACGTTTAGACTTTGATGGTTCAGACGATGGCTCTTTTGATAACAGTGGTCTAGGCGGAATAGATTTAACAGATGGCGGTAACAACAATGGGATCAAGTTTGAAGCAGAAAACGATCCCTTTTTTGCTGACGCTACTGTAACTTTATTTTCTGATAATGGAAGTTTCCAAGTAGACCGAACTAAATCTTTTGAGGGAGACAGCGCTATATTTTTTGATTTTGACACTGATTTTTCAGGAGATACAAACAATTTCAATCCAGGAAACCTTAGTGCGGCAAGAATTACCCTAACAGCAGATGCTAATTCTCAGAATCCTACAATTGCTGCAGTTGGCGCTACACAATCAATCGACGATCCCGTTGATCCCGAACCTATTCCCTTTGAAGCGGAAACATCCATTGGGCTTGCCCTCCTCGGTGCTTGGGGCAGCTATAAATACTGGAAACGCAAGCAAAAAGCCAGCTAACTTATTTTCCCCGATCTAGTCAGCTAGAACAATCGCCACCTGATTCATTATGAAAAAGAATGTCTTGGAAGCAAGCCCTCCCTGAGTGCGGGGAGTATCTTTTCTTTGTTGCCCCTTCGGAATTGAGTTTTGAACCCCTTTTCTGTCAGTCTCCGAATCGAAAAATGAATTCAATTCTCCGAAAGCTTCTCTAGTAGCGCGATTTTCCGAAAGTTCTCTAGCAGCGCGATCGCTATACTTTTTATAAGCATCCCTTCCCCCTTTTCCCATTGTTTCCCACTTTTCCCCCAGCAATCTGCAGCAAACATTGATCCATTTGATATTAATTTTATGGCTAATCGTCGGCGCCGACCATTTTGGAAAAAGCTGCGGCCTCCGCAACCGCCTCCGTTGCGACTGCCTTGCAAATTAAGGAGACTGCGATTTCCCGAACCGCCTCCCCTGCAAGTTCCTCGGAAATTAAGGCGGAAACTGCGCCCGCCGGAACCGCCTCCCTTACAGTTGCCTCGGATTTCCATTCCCAACCCCTTTGCCCAAGTCTTCCTTCAGGAAAAGGACACCCAAAGTTTTTTAATTATTCTTAATTGGTTGGGATATGTCCTATTATTTGTTTCCGCAATTGACTATTTTGTTCTTCTCTATCCGCCACAGCTAACGAACCCCAATTGGGAATTCCAAACAGTTAGGGGCATGGTTAATAACGTTTGGTTTGCTTTACTAGCATTGATTTTAATTTATATTCCCAATCGCACTCAGATTCGCCGCTTTGAATTGGCGTTTCTCAAATTCCTGCGCTGGATAATCCTTGTGGGAGGCGTTGTCTTTATATTGCTAATTCCGTTGACGCTAAACAATGCTCAACGGATTTATGAAAATAATGTTACGCAAATCAATCAACAACAAACGCAACGACAACAACAGTTAAATAATCTCGAACAAGCCGTTAAAACCCAAGATATTCCAGCAGAACAACGGCAGCAAATCGGGCAAGCGCTCGGCCTGGATGTTCAGCCTAATTCAGAAAATATTAGAAAAGCCCTGCTCGAAGAAATCAACCGACAAAAGCAGCAACTCAAACAAGAAGTCGCCGCCGAAAAAAATAGCAGTTATCGGGAACTCCTACGGCAAGCCGGGCGCACTAGCGTTGCCATCTTTCTCATTGGTCTTTTCCTGATTCGCCTTTGGTGGGAAACCCGTGGGCTAAAATCAATTAAACGAGGCAAAACTTCCTCTAATCAGTAGTTTTCGAACAGCTTTTTTAACTGGTAAGAGCGCGAGAACATAAGTCCCGTGTTCTATGCGAAGCATGAACGTCGGGATATCCTCACTCTCCTCACTTCCTCACTTCGTTGCGTCGCTACGGTCGTCGCTTCGCTCCTGCGTCGCTGCGTTGGAGTCTCGCTATCAATTGAGAGGTTCGATACCTGGATAATTGATCTTATGCTATAATATATTTAACACTAGTGCGACCTAGTGCGACACGAAATCGCACCTAGGGAGTGGTCAGCCTAAAAGATGACTCAATCCAGTGTACAGGGTTGTCCGCGCTTCCTACTGCATCTCCGGTAACGGAGTTGTGGAAAGCCGGAAGAAATGTCCGAACGTCAAGTAGGGGTCACATCCGAAAGACAGGGCTAGCGGAAGGTTCATACGGTGAACGAAAGTAAAGTGTCCGATGAGGCATCGTTAATATAGTCTCCTTAACCTGTGACTAAACGGGAGTTTTTGAGGTTTTGAAACGTTCCCTGCAACTGAATGTTTAAGGTTTTGCTCCTAGTGTTAGCAGAACTAGTACACCACTAGAACCTCCGGTGTATAGGCACCACCTAAGTGAACCGCATCTCCCAGATGTGAGACGTGGTAAGCCTGATAGGGTCTGGATTTATCCAGTAAGCAAGCCGTAAGGTGAGCCTAATCCCCTAGCAGGTATAGGATAGCCTAAGAAGCGAATGCTGTTGCCTCGAAAGAGGACAGGAAACCTTGAGGGTCATCCCAAAGAGGATAACTGGACAGATAGGGGTTCAAAATTTGCCCCGACCTGAAAGGGTGCCGACTTAGGCTCAGGTGAACTCTCTGGAGTTCGTTCGTGAAAGAAACCAAATTCTTGAAGGAAAAGTTAGATGTCCCTTTTAGCGACAAACGTAACTCTTGAAAATCATGCGGAATGCTGGCACGCCATTAACTGGCGGAAGGCTTACCGTATGGTTCGGAATCTTCGACGGCGCATCTTCAGAGCTACCCGTGAAGGAAATATCAAAAAGGTACGAAGCCTACAAAAGCTGTTGCTCAAATCCTTCAGCAATCTTGTTACTTCCCTTCGTCGGTGTACGCAGGAAAGCCAAGGCAAGGGAACGGCTGGCGTAGATAACCGTATTGCCCTCACCCCGGAAGAAAGGTGGGAACTTGTCTGTGAACTGCAAGTTCTAAATGACCCCATTGCGTCACCCACCCGACGGATTAAGATACCCAAATCCAACGGCAAAAAGCGTCCTTTGGGCATCCCGACAATCACAGACCGTATTCGACAAGCGGTTGTCAAAAATGCTCTCGAACCCCACTGGGAGGCTAAGTTTGAACCATGCTCCTATGGTTTCCGACCTGGGAGAAGTTGCCACGATGCAATAGCTCGTATTCAGAGCAACCTCAAACAAGGCTCAAAAGGACAACCTCCCGCTAAACAATGGGTAATAGATGCAGACATCAAGGGATGCTTTGACAACATCGACCATGAGCACCTTAAACAAGTCATTGGCAATTTCCCTGGAAGGAAATTGATTTACACATGGCTTAAAGCTGGTTATATCAATAAGGGAAACCTATATCCAACTGAAGCGGGAACCCCACAAGGGGGCGTAATCAGTCCATTATTGGCTAACATCGCCCTGCATGGACTAGAATCTGCTCTCGGTGTTCGTTACAGGTGGAGAAAAAGTAAAAAGTGCAAAAGGGGCGGTTATTACGATAAACACCCCACCGAATCCAGTAACCGAACAGTTGTTAGATACGCAGACGATTTCATAATCCTATGCGAATCCAAAGAAGACGCACAATTAGCCCTTAAGGAAGCCAACGCATTCTTATCTGAGCGAGGACTCCATCTCTCTGAAGAAAAGACAAGAATCTGCCACATCGATGAAGGATTTGATTACCTTGGATTTAATATCCGTAGATATCGAGACCCTAAAAGACGTAGTGGCTATATCACACTAATCAAACCAGCCAAAGAAAAGGTGAAGGAGGTTAAACAAAAACTCAGAGAGATTTGGCTTGAAAAGGTCGGCAACACGGTGGAAAACCTCGTCAATAAAATAAACCCCATTATCAGGGGATGGGCTAACTACTATTCCCATGTAGTAAGCCTGGACACGTTTACGGAATTAGACCATTGGATGTTCCGTCGTGAATGCAGATTTACGAATAAAAGGCATCCAACAAAAAATCACGGCTGGAAAGTTCAAAGATATTTCGGGCGGTTAAATCCCAACTATCCGAATCAAAAATGGGTATTTGGGAGCAAGGAAACAGGCACATTTATAATTAGGTTCGCCAATACTCCAATCGTTCGGCACAATTGCGTTCCGTTCGATGACTCGCCCGACAACCCAGACCCGACAGCCCGTGAACATTTTGAAAAAAAAACCAAAAACGACGAGGCGAAAAAGCTAAATAAACGAAAACAGGGGATAGCCAAAAAACAGAACTTCAATTGCCCACATTGTAAGCAATCGTTGTTCAACGGCGAACCCTATGATGTCCATCATAAAGTACCAAAGAAAGATGGCGGAAGCGATTACCAGAATAATCTGGTTATACTACATCGTGAATGCCATAAAGATACCCATCACGGGTAGTTCGAGATTGCTTGAGCCGTGTGCGGTGAAAGTCGCATGTACGGTTCTGAGGGGAGGGGGAGACAGTGATGCCTCTTCCTTACCCGACAAAGTTTTACTGGTAATGTTGAGAGCGACGAAAGTTAGGATTGATCCCACAGCAGAACAGAGACAACACTTAGCCAAGAGTTTTGGATGTTGTCGTTTTGCTTGGAACTATGCTCTCAATCTAACTAACGAAACTTACAAGGCAACAGGAAAAGGACTTTCTCGATTCGCGATTCAAAAAGAGATCACTAATCTCAAAAAAGAATATGAATGGATGAAAGAACCTTATTCTCAGTGCTTACAAGTGGTGGCTCTCGACCTATCTCGGGCGTTTATCAACTTTTTTGAAGGTCGAGCCTCTTTTCCAAACTTCAAAACTAAACATAGAAAGCAGTCGATTACTTACCCACAGAACGTTTCCATCGTAGATAATGGAATCAAGTTCCCTAAGATGGGAGTTGTCTATGCCAAAATCCACAGAGAGATTAAGGGAAGTATTAAAAGTGTTACGGTGTCTCAAAATTGTCAGGGACACTATTACGCTTCTATCCTGACTGAAGATGGGGAGGAGACACCTGAAAAATCAGCAGATGGCAAAGCTATTGGAATTGACTTAGGAATCAATCATTTTGCTATAACTAGCGACGGTTCTAAGTTTGACAATCCCAAATGGATTGAGAAGCATGAACGCAATCTCAGAGCTAAACAAAAGCGATTAGCCAGAAGGGAGAAAGGTTCTAACAACCGTAATAAAACTCGAAAACAAGTAGCCCGAGTTCATAAAAAAATTTCCGATTGCCGGTTGGATTTTCAACACAAGTTATCGCGCAGGATAATCAACGAAAACCAAGTTGTGTGTGTCGAAAATCTAGCAGTGAAAAACATGGTCAAAAACCACAACCTAGCTAAAGCAATTAGCCAAGTGGGTTGGGGTCAGTTTACGACCATGTTGAAGTACAAAGCAGAATGGGAAGGAAAGGTTTATCAAGAAATCAATCGTTTCTTTCCCAGCTCTAAAATCTGCAATGTATGCCTAAATCAAGTAAGAAGCCTGACCCTTGATGTTAGGAGTTGGCAGTGTGAAAAGTGCGATACTAGGCATGATCGTGATGTCAATGCTGCTAAAAATATCCGAGACGAAGGTCTGCGTATTCTATCCTCTGGAGCGGGGGAGATCGCCTATTGCCCAGATGTAAGACGAGATGGCAGAGGTCGTAAGACTTCTACTATCTCGCAGTTTGATGGATAGGAAGCCGACGGCGTAATCTTTGATTCGCCGTTCGGTAGCTCACTTGCTATCATGCCTTATTGCATGTTTTTTGGGACGGGTTTATGGCAATTATTGCACTGAGAGCTTGGTATTTAGAGGAGTATGAGCCAATTTCGGAGGTAATGAAACGTCCTCACGATTTGCGGCTGAGTAAGAATAGTTTGTTGAAGTCGGGGTTGCGAGCCGATTTTTTAGATGAACGGGAAACGGTAGAGAATGCAACCTGGTTTCAACGCTACCTAACCGGGGAAACGGTGGAATTTTATATTGAGGGCAGCGGCGGCTATCACATTGCCAATATTGATGTGGTATCCCAGGAAATTTACTTTATTAAACAGGAAGTTAATGCCTTACTCGACCCCATTATTTATTTTTCCTATCAACAAGAGTATCCTAGTGCGTATGAAGCCTTACAGGAAAGTCTGGAAGAAGTCATTGAAACTTTTAATAATCAAGCCCGTTTTTCTATCAGTTTAGAATATGCGGCGCGTCCGAAAGATGATCCGGTACGCCTTAGCAACAATCAACTTCGCAAAATTCGGAAAAGTTTAGTCTTTGTTGCCGATGGCACCCCAGTGGCACAAGTGCCGGGGGAAAAAACCTCTGCTTTAGTTCCCAGCCCGACGGTAGGGGTGGAATTGGGATACGCCTTGCAATGCAAACGCCGAGAACAACTGTTATTAACTCAGATGGAACGGTGGGAGGGAACTTATCCCTTTGAACTTCCCAACCCGCAACAACTATTTTTTCAAAGCGCCAGCGACTTAAAGGCAACGCTTCCCCAGGTATTGGAAGGGATATTGCAACGTTTTCATGTGTTGAGTTGAGCGTTCCGAACCAAGAAACGGTACATTATCAATTGTTGTGGTTTCTAGGAGTTAATGTTTTATGCCACGTACCCCGGATGAGTATGCAGTCTATTTATTTTTAAGCAACGGTCATTGTCCAGAAGTGCGCTTTCCCACCATTCAGGATTTTCAGAAATGGTACAAGGGAGAGTTGAAGCCCAATGGGGAATCCCATGATTTTATTAATGTTCCCATTAAAAACATTCAGGGAGAATATATGGTGGTTCGTCCGTCTAGTATTCTGGCAATTCGGGTAGAACCAATGTTTGCCGGAAGTGTTGAACGATTTTGATAACAATAATGATGAAATCTTGGTTGGTTCGTTTCTCAGTGGGATTAAGTTTCCTATTCTCGACTGCTTCTGCTGCAGCAAGTTTCCCCTTGGAAAAAGTGTCCTGGCAACAGTTGCCGGAAAATTTAGGGGTAGAGAAACAGTTGGATGCCCCAGAAGAGAAACAAGCCTTGATTAAGGCAATTAATCACAGTTTAAGGTATTTACAAAAACCGAGCGCCAAAAAAGCCTATGCCGATTATCCCATAGAACGCGATCGCGCGATCCATTCTTTACAACGGTTTCGGGAGTTAGTGCGCCATTCCTCCACCCCGGAAGCCCTTGCCAAAGCTGTTAAACAGGAGTTTGCCGTTTATCGCTCGGTGGGAAAAGATCAACAGGGCACCGTTCATTTTACCGGGTATTTCGAACCGGTGTATCAAGCCAGCCGCAAGCGCACCGAGGAATATCGCTATCCCATTTATCGGTTGCCGTCCCATTTTGAAGACTGGAAGTCCCCCCATCCCACTCGCAAAGAACTGGTGGGCGTTGACGGAGAAGGCAAAAATAGCCCCTTGCAGGGCCTGGAAATTGCTTGGCTGCGCGATCGCTTAGAAGCGTTTTTAATCCATGTTCAAGGGTCAGCCCAGCTCAAATTGCGGGATGGAACGATCCTTTCTGTGGGATATGCTGGGAAAACGGACCGTCCTTACACCAGTATTGGGGCAGAATTAGTTAGCGATGGCATTCTCAAGCGCGAAGAACTTTCTCTGCCTCGCTTGATGGAATATTTTCGTCAGCATCCGCAACAGTTAGATGATTATCTTCCTCGCAATAAAAGTTTTGTCTTTTTCCGAGAAACCCAAGGTGCACCGCCAACAGGGACTTTAAACGTTCCGGTTACCGCCGAACGCAGCATTGCCACGGATAAATCCCTGATGCCACCGGGGGCATTGGCCCTTATTCATACTCAATTTCCGAAAATAACAGACAATGGTAAGTTGAAAACCCCTGTTGTCAGTCATTATGTCTTGGATCAAGATACAGGAAGTGCCATTCAAGGGGCAGGGCGAGTGGACATTTTTATGGGAACCGGGAAAAATGCTGCTCGTCGTGCGGGAATTATTGACTGGACAGGAAAACTCTATTATTTGTTGCTAAAAAACTAACCCCTTGGCGCGATCGGATGGGGAAGGAGCGCGATCGCGCTTTATTAATTAGTATGTTACATATTACACTTCAAAGCCAGAGAGCTTTCTCAATTAGAGAATTTAGCGGAAGCAATGTAGGAGATCGTTAAATGTTAGAAGTTAACAAAAATTATGTTTTGGATGCTAACCAAAATCCAATTGCTGTTCAAATTCCAATTGCTGAATTTGAAAAAATCGAGGAAATTCTTGAAGATTATGGTTTAGCAACGCTTATGGAGGAAGTTAGTGATGAGGAAACAATGAGCAAAGAAGAAGCACGCTCATATCTAAAGTCTTTACAAAATAATAATGTGGAAAGTTGAATATACAAAAAAAATTGTGAAAGAGCTAGCTTCTTTACCCAAAGAGGTTCAATCTCGTATTGAATCAATTGTTTTTGAAAATTTAGAATGCGATACTCCCTTTGAATTGGGAAATCTTGATAAAATGAAAGGTTATACCAACAAATATAAAATTAGAGTTGGTGTAAGAATTCAGGTCTAAGAGACTGTTCCTAAAATAAACATTAAGCTTAGCTCAAGAGCAAGCTAACCGTTTCAGCATGAGACGAGTCATAGCAAGGTGAATCAGAGCTTCA
>PXPI01000059.1 GCA_003021905.1 Cyanobacteria bacterium SW_9_44_58
CGTTCGGTCATTACCTGTTTTCAACAGGCTTTGCAGGCAATTTTAGGACATGGTTGTTATCCTTCTTTAATTCCTCAACCTTAGACCTGAATTCTTACACTAAAAGAAAATTTGACTGAAGAAGATTTTTTAGCTCATTGGGGAGGAGATGAATTTATAATTATCTCTTCTCAATCAGATGTAAATAGGCTTGATCAATTTTGTCAAAATATTCTTAATATTATTCAAGAAAACGTGGTCATTAACGAATATCAAATTGGCGTCACAGCAAGCATAGGAGTTTCTTTCTCAGCCGCTGAAAGCACAGATCTTGAAAGCTTAATCAATAATAGTTATAGAGCCTTGAGAAAGGCCAAAACTAACGGTAAACAAAACTATGAGTTTTATAAGAAGGATATGGCAACCGAATCTCACAATCATCTTAAAGCAGATTTGAAAGAAGCGATTGAAAAAAAGCAATTTTCAGTCTATTACCAGCCCGTTATTAACCCTCAGACAGGTAAAATAATTAGCCTCGAAGCTTTACTGCGCTGGCAACATCCTGAACTCGGCATGATTAAACCGGCAACTTTTATTCCACTAGCGGAACAAACCGGATTAATTTTTTCTTTAGGGGAGTTCGTCTTACACACAGTTTGCCTTCAACATCATGATTGGCAAAAAATGGGAATTCCGACAATTCCCGTGTCAATTAATTTTTCGTCTCAACAACTGAAACAGGTGAATTTAAGGGACAAATTGCCACATTGATGACAGTAGAGTTTATGCTCGTGAGCTATGTTGGAGTTTTATTACCTTCTTAACCAACTAGAAAATGCAATCAGAATCTTCAACTAAATCAGCATTAACCTACTGGCTTCTTTGTTGGAGGGCTTCCGACAGTAATTCTTGGATTTGTTCAAGGATCCTTGTTCCGGTTGGGCTTTTAGCAATAATGCTTAATATTTCTAATATAGCAATTCTCACTCTAATGAGATACGCTCTGAACTGAACCAATTAAGTAATTAAATTTTGTCATAAGCCTTAATCAGTCAATGTTGCTACTGTAGCTCGTGAGTCCAAGAACTGCTATAACTGTTGTCTCGACAGTCTTTCCTGATTCCAACACTGTAAAGCATCAATAATTAAGTTCGCTTCTGATATTCTATTCATATTTATAATCACAAACAAATAATGTTAAAGTTAACCTTGATTGTGATTTTAGTTTAATTCATATATGATCTATAACTAACCGTGAGTTTACTGAATTTTATTTTTCCTCCCAGTTGAGTCTCTATACTTTCCCTAGCAGGAGATTCATCAGCCAAAATGTTTATCTTCACGTTCTCAGAACAATCCCAATAATTGTCGCCATTCGACGCAGCAAACCCATCCCACAACCCATTACAATGATGGTACGCGGTGCGCTTCAATTGGAATTGTTGCAGCTTATAAAAATTGAACAGCGCCACCCCTCCGAAATTTATCAGATTGGTGACACTGTTATTGCACCAGCAGGGATTGAATGCTATAATCCTGCCTCTCTAATTACAGGCATTATTACCCAACAGGGCATCAGTTTTCCTAATGAGCTCGCGCCGCTTCAGGAACTTTCACATCTTCCACAGGCTTAACGCCAGCTAAATCAAGGATTTCGGGGATGACTTCCTCTTTTTTAACAGCCATCATGTGAACGCCGTGACACAGTTGGCGAGCCATTTTTACCTGTTCCGCAGCAATTTGCTTTCCTTCTTGCAAGGGATCATTGGCTTTTTCTAACCGATCTATAATCTCATCAGGAATATGAACGCCAGGGACATTATTTTTAATAAAACGGGCATTTTTCGCCGACTTAAAGAGGAAGATTCCTGCCAAAATGGGCTTGTCAGCTTGGAAAGCCACTTCATTCATGAATGTCTCTAGGCGATCAAAGTCAGTTAGCATCTGACTCTGGAAAAATTGCGCCCCTGCTTTGATTTTTTGTTCAAAACGTTTTTGCAAACCGGACCAACTATCTAATTGCGGATCAACCGCTGCTCCGGGAAATAAGTCTAATTCACCGTCAGGAAGAGACTTATCATTAAAATCTGTTCCCTCATTAAGTTTGTGAATGAGCTTTAATAAGCGAACCGATTCTAAGTTAAAAACAGCTTTGGCTTTGGGGTGGTCTCCAGATTTAACGGGATCGCCAGTGAGGGCTAAGATATTGCGGATTCCCAGAGCATGTGCCCCCATTAAATCCGCTTGCATGCCGATTAAATTGCGATCGCGACAGGCAAACTGACAAACCGGTTCAATTTCATGGCGTAAAAGGACAACCGATGCAGCCAGAGACGACATCCTTAAAACAGCGCGACTGCCATCGGTAATATTGACAGCATGAACGCGCCCTTTTAAAGATTGTGCCATCTGTAGCATCCGCTCGGGGTTCCCCCCTTTCGGGGGCGTAACCTCGGCAGTGATTAAAAATTCTTTCGCTTCGACAGCTTGACGAAAACGACTCATCATATATTGAAATTCCAATGCTACAAGTTCTACCCTACAGGCTTATGGAAGACTAGCCAAATTCCTAGAGAGGTATATTAGAACTCATCTGCGGGATAATCGCTTTCCATGTCCCCTTGACTATCTCCTTTTCCGCCTAGCAATTCCAAGCGATCCACGCGAATGGTAGGGCGAGAGCGATGATTTCCGTTTTGGTCTTGCCAGCTATCAATTTTTAATCTTCCTTGAATGCCCACTTGTTTTCCTTTACGAACATACTCTGAGGCCACTTCTGCAGTGCGTCCCCACATTTCCAGTTCAAACCAGTCAGGTTTCTCGTCTTTTTTACTCCGGCGATTTACCGCGATCGGAAATTTACATAACACAGTTCCGCTTTCAAAATATTTTACTTCTGGATCAACACCAGCGCGACCCACTAAATGAACTAGATTTAAATTCATGATGCGATTCTCCAAACAACACAACCCAGAATACTGTTCTTAGTTTAACCTGAACCAACCAACGATCGCGTACCGAGAGAGTTTGGTTTAGGCAGGCGTATTCTGCAAGTAAAAATTTTCTAAAAACCGTATTTTCTCGCTAGACGCCATGGCAACGAAAATAATAAAATTCTCATCAATTAGAGCTAAGCAACTCTATAATAATAATAATTAGTAATATTTAATGGCATTTGGGGGCTAATCAAGCGTGAGTTTTTGGAGTCGATTATCTCTTTCAAGAGATATGGGAATTGACCTGGGGACAGCTAATACCTTAGTTTATGTCTCAGGCAAAGGCATTGTGTTGCAAGAACCTTCAGTGGTAGCAGTGGATCAAGATAGCAAAGAAGCCCTAGCCGTGGGGGAAGATGCCAAACAAATGTTAGGGCGTACGCCTGACAATGTTGTGGCATCGCGTCCCTTACGAGATGGCGTTATTGCGGATTTTGACATTGCTGAACTAATGCTAAAGCATTTTATTAAACAAGTTCATGGCGGGAGATCATTAGTTTCACCGCGTATTGTCATTGGCATCCCCTCTGGGGTAACGGGTGTAGAACGTCGTGCCGTTATGGAAGCGGCTAGCCAAGCTGGGGCAAGAGAGGTTTATCTCATTGATGAACCTGTCGCTGCCGCTATTGGTGCTGGTTTACCTGTTGCTGAACCCACTGGAAATATGATTATCGATTTGGGCGGCGGTACTACTGAAGTCGCAGTCCTTAGTTTACAAGGAACTGTATTGAGTGAATCGGTACGAGTCGCTGGGGATGAACTGAGCGATGCCATCATTCAATACATGAAAAAAGTTCATAACCTGGTCATTGGTGAACGCACCGCAGAAGAAATTAAAATTCGAGTCACTTCTGCCTACCCCAGTGAAGGCGATGACGATCTTTCCATGGAAGTGCGCGGTTTGCACTTATTATCCGGTTTACCGAGAATGGTCACCATTAAATCTCCAGAAATTCGGGAAAGCATGTCAGAACCGTTATCGATTATTTTGGAAGCGGTGAAGCGTACCTTGGAACGGACGCCGCCGGAATTAGCTTCCGATATCATCGATCGCGGCATTATGCTTGCTGGCGGCGGTGCCTTGCTCAGAGGACTTGATACCTTAATTAGCCACGAAACCGGTATTGTTACCCATGTGGCACCGGATCCGCTCAAATGTGTGGTTTTAGGAACCGGAAATGTGTTAGAAAACTTAAAGCAGCTAGAACGCGTCTTTACAGGACGTTATAGTGGCTAACAAGCATCGGGTTTGGTAGCAAGCCAGATTGCAATTGGTTACCAAGCCCATTTCAGGTTGCCACTTTTTCAGTAATCGTTTGGCGCATAGTATCGCAATAATGAGCGAGATTTCCCCGATTTAACCGGTAACTTAAGGGATGAGCAATTAAGTGAGCGGTACTTTCAAATAGAAGCTCAATTTCCACTAACCCATTTTCATGGAGGGTACGCCCGGTGGAGACTAAATCGACAATTGCTTCCGACATACCGGTAATGGGAGCCAATTCTACGGAACCATAGAGGGGAATAATTTCCATGGGCAGATCCAGTTCATGAAAATACTCTCGCGCACATTGGACAAATTTCGTTGCTACTCGCGTATGCGCCGGTAAATCCAGCGATCGCTCATAACGACTATCGGATGTCACCGCCACAGACAACCGGCAATAGCCAAACTGTAAATCAGCTAAATCAGCAACTTTTGGCGTTTTTTCCCGCAAAACATCATAGCCGACAATTCCCATTTGGGCTTGTCCATATTCAATATAAACGGGAACATCTAACGCTCGTACCAGTAATGCCCTGGCCGTATTAGTGGGATCAACAATCTGCAAAGCACGATTTTTCGGGTCATTTAAAGCGCTGAAATCGAGACCGATTTCCTGAAATAGCCGAATGCTATCTTCTAATAACGCTCCTTTTGGCAAAGCAACGGTGATCATATCTTTTAAGATGTGTCAAAACCAAAAAGTAATCGTACCATGAGGTGTTTTCGATTAACATCCACAGCAAACTGTCTTGCTAAAAGATATAGGACGTTATCAGAGGCAATCGCTGATTAATTGTGAAAGTTGATAAAATAAGGAGTATTTCGCTTATTCACAACTGAATCGATAACGATATGGGCAGCATCTTTGGAGAACTTTTTCGCATCAGTACCTTTGGTGAATCTCATGGGGGAGGGGTCGGAGTCGTCATCGATGGTTGTCCTCCCCGACTAGAACTTTCTGCACAAGAAATCCAAAAGGAACTGGACCGTCGGCGACCAGGACAAAGTAAAATTACAACGCCGCGAAAAGAAACAGATACCTGCCAAATTCTGTCTGGCGTTTTTCAAAATCAAACCACCGGAACCCCGATTACCATTCTGGTGCCCAACAAAGACACCCGTCCTCAAGATTATCAAGACATGGCAGCCACCTATCGGCCTTCCCATGCCGATGCCACCTATGATGCCAAATATGGCTACCGCAATTGGCAAGGAGGTGGACGCTCTTCCGCCCGCGAAACTATTGGTCGGGTAGCTGCCGGCGCCATTGCTAAGAAAATTTTAGCCCAATTTGCCAATGTGGAAATCGTCGGCTATGTCAAACGCATTAAAGACTTGGAAGCGGTCGTTGACGCGAATACGGTCACGGAAGAAAAAGTAGAAAGCAATATGGTTCGCTGTCCTCACCAAGAATGCGCTCAACAAATGATTGATTTGATTGAGCAAACCCGACGGGAAAAAGATTCCATTGGCGGCGTGGTCGAATGTGTGGCTAGAAATGTTCCCAAAGGACTGGGAGAACCGGTATTCGATAAATTAGAAGCCGATTTGGCAAAAGCAGTCATGTCGCTTCCTGCCAGCAAAGGGTTTGAAATTGGGTCTGGCTTTTCCGGCACCTTACTCAAAGGGAGTGAACATAATGATCCCTTTTACACCGATGACAACGGCAATATTCGCACTCGGAGCAACTATTCCGGCGGCGTTCAAGGCGGCATTAGCAATGGGGAAAATATTTTGTTGCGAGCAGCCTTTAAGCCTACTTCCACCATTGGCCAAGCCCAAGAAACGGTAACTAGTACAGGAGAAGCCACGGAACTTTCAGCAAAAGGACGGCATGATCCCTGTGTCTTGCCTCGCGCCGTCCCTATGGTGGAAGCGATGGTTGCACTGGTTTTATGCGATCACTTGTTGCGCGATCGCGCTCAATGTCACATTTTTCCGGAAACGGCAGGAGAAAGTACAGAAAGCAATAAATTTTGATAGAATCTTATAGAAAGTTTAAGATATTCTCATATTTATAAATGAATCTATTAATGGTGGGGGCAACAGGCACCCTGGGAAGACAAATCGTTCGGCGGGCGCTGGACGAAGGCCATCAGGTGCAATGCCTCGTGAGAAACCCCAAAAAAGCAACCTTTCTTAAAGAATGGGGCGCTTCCTTAATCAAAGGCGACTTGTGTAAACCGGAAACGTTGCCATCGGTGCTTGAAGGAATGGACGCCGTCATTGATGCCGCCACCGCACGTCCCACCGATACTCTTAGTGTGAAACAGGTGGACTGGGATGGAAAAGTGGCACTCATTCAAGCCATGAAAGCCGCTGGGGTGGAACGCTATGTCTTTTTCTCGATTCTCAATGCGGAGGAATTTCCCAATGTTCCCCTCATGAACATTAAACACTGCACCGAGCAGTTTATCCAACAAGCAGACCTGGATTACACCATTCTTAAACCTTGCGGCTTTATGCAAGGCTTGATTCCCCAATATGCCATTCCCATTCTCGATAACCAAGCCGTCTGGGTAACTGGAGAAAGTACCCCTATTGCCTATATGGATACGTTGGATATTGCGAAATTTGCCGTGCGCGCCTTAGAAGTGCCGGAAACCAAAAAACGCAGTTTTCCCTTGGCCGGGTCTCGGGCTTGGACGGCAGAAGAAATTATTAACATTTGTGAACAGCTCTCAGGAGAAGAGGCGAAAATCTCCCGTCTTCCCATGGGCTTGTTACAGTTTTTGTCGCGAGCCATGCGCTTTTTTGAATGGACCCGCAATGCCTCTGATCGTTTAATGTTTGCCAATGTCTTGGTGAGCGGGAAATCATTTGATGCGGATATGAGTGAAGTTTATAAGATTTTTGGGTTTAATCCCAATGAAATGACCACGCTAGAAGCGTATTTACAAGAATACTTCTCTCGCATTATGAAGAAATTAAAAGAAATTAATTACGAAAAAGAAAAAAGCAAGAAGAAAAAGAAAACCCCCTTTAAGTCTCAATCCTAGTTTTGATCCTTCTAAGCAAAACAGTTGATCATAAGTTTTTCTTTAACGATAAGATGAGAAAACACACTTATTGCAACCATTAACACTCTACATACGGATTAGTCGTCGTGCCGAAACTAGGCATAATTTACAACGATAATAAACCTGTTGCTTGCCAAATCGCTAGCCAAGTTCAAGAGCAATTCCAGCAACAAGGATGGGAGGTTTCTCTAGCCACAGGCATTGGCGGTCTATTGGGCTATTCTAGTCCTGAAAGCCCTGTCTGCCATACGCCCATGGATAAGTTGGCTCCCCCTGGATTTGATGAAACCATGAAATTCTGTTTGGTTTTAGGGGGAGATGGAACCGTTTTAGCTGCTTTTCGTCAGTTAGCGCCCTGCGGCATTCCCTTGCTCACCGTTAATACGGGACACATGGGCTTTTTAACGGAAACTTATGTCAATCAGCTTCCTGCCGCTTTAGAGCAAGTGTCGGCAGAGGATTACACTATTGAAGAACGTTCCATGCTCAGTGTTCAAGTCATGCGCGGGGAACGGTTGCAATGGGAAGCCCTCTGTTTGAATGAAATGGTGCTGAATCGGGAACCCATGACCAGTATGTGCCATTTTGAAATTAAACTCGGGCATCATGCCCCCGTAGATATCGCCGCCGATGGCATTATTGTTTCCACACCTACCGGTTCTACTGCTTACTCCCTAAGTTCCGGCGGACCAGTGGTGACCCCGGATGTTCCCGTGTTGCAGTTAACCCCCATTTGTCCCCATTCTCTAGCTTCCCGCGCCTTGGTATTTTCCGATCGCGAAGCGTTAACCATTCACTCCGCCAGTGAGGAACATCGATTAGTCATGGTCGTCGATGGCAATGGGGGATGCTATGTGCAACCGAAAGATGTGGTTCACATTGCGCGATCGCGCTACTCTGCCTATTTTATTCGCCTGGAACGCCCGGAATTCTTCCGAGTTTTGCGGGAAAAACTGGGTTGGGGATTGCCCCATGTCGCTAAACCGACTTCAGTGGAGCTACCGTAGAAGTTAAGTTCTCCCGGAGCCTTTCTCCTATGTCTATGTCTCACTCTTCAGTGTTGCTCATTGAAAACGATCATCATTTGGCGCAAACGGTTAGTTTAGATTTGACCAATGCCGGCTATCAAGTGGCAGTTGCCTCGGATCCCGAACAAGGAAAACCCCAATTTCAACAACTGCAACCGGCGCTAGTGGTCATTGATCAAGCTCAGTTGGGGGAGCAAGGATTTACCCTATGCCGGCAGTTGCGGGGCAATAACAACCCGGTGCTCATTTTACTGTTTATGAGCCAAGATACCGTCCATGATCGCGCCGCCTGTTTGGAAGCAGGAGCCGATGACTACACGGTGCTTCCCTATCAAACGGAGCAATTCCTCCAACTGGTGCAACTCTACCTCCAACCGGCAACAACGGTTCCCGAACAATTCCAATTCAGCAATCTGGTTTTGGATTTATCCCATCGCTGCGCTCACCGTAACGGACGGAAAATTGAGTTAACAGTGAAGGAGTTTCAACTGCTGAAATATTTAATGTCTCATCCCGGGGAAGTGTTGACGCGGGAGCAAATTTTAGACAACGTTTGGGAAGATAATCATGGTGGCGAATCCAATGTCATTGAAGTCTATATCCGCTATTTACGCCTGAAGCTGGAACAAGGAGGGCAAAAACGCTTGATCCAAACGGTTCGCGGTGTGGGCTATGTGTTGCGGGAATCCTAATAAGTTTATCGAATTTTTATTTTCGATAGCAATCAGTTGTGAGAAGTTAATTGGGAACTTGGAAGTATTGAATATTTTGCCCGTTTCACTAACTTAGTCTCAGTGGGAATTTTCAGCTTGGTTGCTAAATTCAAAAACTCAAGTAGTTTAATAAAGCGAAATGTGGGATCAAATAGATAAGCAACTTCTCCATTACGACTCGTAATCCCCTGGCGACAAGAGGATGGAAAGGCATGATGCAGATTATGCCATCCTTCACCCAGAGTTAGAAGAGCAACAATCGCATTGTTTCGACTGCAATCTTTTGTCTCAAACGGTTGTTTTCCTTGTAAATGAGCAAAAGAGTTAACGGTTTGAACCCCATGAAATAATAATGTGGTACTAAGGAAAAAACCGCTAAGGTAGGGAAGACCGCCCATAAAATAGGAAAAGCTGCCCAGGGCAACAAAAGGAACAAAGTGTAAACGGTCAATGATTTTTAATATCCAATTTTTTTCAATATCTTTTGCTAAATTGCCAGGAAAAAAATGAGGAGACAAAAGCCAACCGCCTTGAGACCAATAAAATCCTGGAAGGTCATAATTTGCCTGATAAGGGGAATGGGGATCAAATTTTTGATCAGCGTTTTGATGGTGGCTTAAATGGTGTGCTTTCCACCAGCTTGGTCCCATTTGTCCCGCAGAAGCTGCTAGCAAACATCCCACCCAAAGAATTGGTGGAGCAACTTGATAGCTTTTATGGGTAACTAATCGATGATAGATCGCAGTGATTGCTAGCATACGGATGCCATACAAAAACAGAATCCATAAGCAGACTCCCCAGGATAAAGAGGTTTGGAAAACCAGCAGCGCACCAAAATGACTCAAGATAATTAGGATAGGACCAAGCAGATAAAAAAATGTTGTAAGTGGGGAATATCGTCTCATTTATTGTTGAACGATTTAGGAAAGGATAGCGCAGAAATTTACTGTAATATTTATGTCTATGAATTACACCAAAAATTAATTAGCAGGTGTTGTGAAGGAAAACTTATCGATTGATTTTTAATAATACTTAATACGATAACAAAACCTGTCTCACTTGAGCAATAATTGATCATAACTGTTTATCTGTTACGATTGGCTCATCCAATGCGCGATCGCGCTGACTTGCGCTTTGCCTTTATTTAAGGACTCTTCCCATTCCTGCTGAGGATCGCTATCGGCAACAATGCCAGCTCCCACTTGTCCCCAGACTGTTCCTTGAGCATACAACAACGTCCGAATCAAGATATTCAAATCCAAATCGCCGCGCTGATCAAGATACCCGCAAGAGCCATAAAACAAACTGCGACGAAAGGGCTCTAACGCCTCAATAATCTCTAAACAGCGTACTTTTGGGCAGCCAGTAATGGTTCCTCCGGGAAACAGGGCCCGAATTAAGTCAATACTGTTGCATCCGGCCTTAAGCTGTCCTTGGACATTGCTCACCAAGTGCATAACATGGCTGTACCGTTCAATGGTCAACAACTCATTGACTGCCACTGTTCCCCATTCACAAACTCGTCCCAAGTCATTCCGTTCCAAATCCACCAACATGATATGTTCGGCTTGTTCTTTCCTGTTGGCCCGGAGTTCTGTCGCCAATTGTTCATCTTCGGCAGCTGTTTGACCCCGAGGGCGGGTCCCCGCAATGGGACGGGTTTGGCAAAGATCTCCCTGTCGCTGTACCAGTCGCTCGGGAGAACAACTGATCATCGCTCCCCAAGGTGTCCGCCAATAACTGGCAAAGGGAGAGGGGTTAATGCGCTGGAGCGCTTGATAAAGCTGCCAACTGTCTCCTTGGGTTTCAACTTGGAAACGCAGGGAAAGATTGGTTTGGAAAATATCTCCGGCATGGATATAGTCTTTGGCCTGGCGTACTATCTCTTGATAGGCGGTTGCCGAAGTTAGGAAAGTGGGGGCAGACATTTCAGCGTTGAAAGACTCAGATGGAACTTGATCGCTGAGTGCTGTTTCTAAAGTCGTTTCTAAACCGTCTAATTGGCTCATTTCACTGGCGGCTAACCAGAGGATTTGTTCTTGATGATCTAAAACGGCAAACGTCTCCGGTTCATACCAGTAGGCAATGGGAAAGGGAAGCTGATCGGTTTTCCATTGCGGCAATTGTTCAATTTCCCAGGCTAAGTCATACCCCAACCAGCCGAAATATCCCCCAGTAAAAGGGAGATGGCTTACTTCCGAGGGAATTTGAGGAGAACACCGCTGGCAAAGGTGTTGGAGACAGGGCAAAATATCGCCTACCGCAGGAGTCCAAACTTGTCGCCGACCATTGACCAAACGCGGCTCACCGGCACAGAGAGAATAGCGAGAAAGCTGAGGATGATCACCAGTCAAGGGACTTTCCAGGAGTGTTCCATAAGCCGGATTCTTCCCAAATAAGCGCATAAAAATTTCTGATCCGCTCCGCTGCTTTAAAGGGCGCGATCGCCAAAACCATGGTTGTTGTTCTCCCATATCAATTTCTTACCTGCGGTAGTTGATGTTATCTGATAAAACGCCTAATCTCGTGTTTAAGATGCTACTGTAAACTCAAACCAATCGCAATCCTTCATTTTTTCTCAATATTTCTCACAAATCGCTGCTCTCTATAAAATTTTCTAAAAATGTCTTTTAATCGTTAAAATAGCGACAAATTTCTACTTAGGATTCTGTTAAGTAATAAATTTGATTGCTCAGCTCAACCACACTTAATTGTTCTCAGCAGTAGCATTTTCTAAGCTAACCTATTATTCAATTTGCTATGACAGATATTAAACTAATAACGGGTCAAGATACCAAGTCTGAGGAGTCTCTAACCCCGACTGAATCTTTAGAAACTTTGCTTTCTCCTCTCGAAGAAACAGAATCCTCGGATGTCTCATTGGTTGATGTTGATTTTTCTCACCATAGCAAGAGTGAGTTTAATCAAGTTCAGGGGCAAAGCAATAATGAAGATACTGTTAGAGCCTTCTTTAAGGAAATGGCTCGTTATCCGCTGTTAAAACCGGAAGAGGAAGTAGCGTTAGCGCAACAAGTTAAATTTTTAGCAGACATTGAAGATAAACGCCAAGAGTTAGCCCAAGTTTCAGGTTACTCCCCGAAAAAAGAAGAATTAGCAACGGCGTTTTCTCTAACTGTTAAAGAATTGGATCGCAAACTGTATCAAGGACGCGTCGCCAAACGGCGCATGATTCGTTCGAATTTAAGGTTAGTGGTGTCTATTGCCAAACGATATCTCAATCGCGGTGTTCCCTTTTTAGATTTAATTCAAGAAGGAGCGATTGGTTTAAATCGTGCAACTGAAAAATTTGATCCCGATAAAGGATACAAGTTCTCTACCTATGCTTATTGGTGGATTCGTCAAGCAATTACTCGCACGATTGCCAATGATGCCCGCACGATTCGCCTTCCCATTCATATTGTCGAAAAACTGAATAAACTGAAAAAAGCGCAACGCGACCTGAAACAAAAATTAAAGCGCAATCCCACTGAGCAAGAGTTAGCCCAGGAATTAGAAGTTTCCCTGTCGCAATTGCATCAACTGTTGCAACTTCGCCGCCAATCTCTTTCTTTAAACCATCGGGTGGGCAAGGGAGAAGATACTGAATTGTTGGAATTGCTGGAAGACCATGAAATGAGACTTCCTGAAGATCAGATGAATGAAGTGATGATGAATCAGGAAATCTCGGAGGTTTTAAGCGATGTTCTCACACAACGGGAAAAAGATGTTATTTCGATGCGCTATGGCTTAAATGCCAGTCAACCCTATACGTTAGAGGAAGTGGGGTATATGTTTGATCTGTCCCGAGAACGGGTCCGTCAAATTCAAAGCAAGGCGATGCGCAAATTGCGTCGTCCCCAAGTGGCGCGTCGGTTGAAAGGATGGTTATAACAATTATTGGGATATCTTGAAAATAAGGGTGAGCAACATTTGAAGCACACGTCTAATTCCTTAGTCATTCGTTGGGCAAAACCGGCGGATGTTTCTGCCATTATGGACTTAATTAAGGCCCTTGCCGTCTATGAGAATTTGGCAGAAGCGGTAACTGGAAATGCAGAGGCCTTAGAAGCCCATTTATTTGGCGAGATATCTTATGCAGAAGTGCTTGTCGGGGAATGGGAAGGAAAAATCGTCGGATTTGCTTTGTTTTTCTCTAATTATTCAACGTTTTTAACCCAACCTGGCATTTATTTGGAAGATTTGTTTGTGTTACCCGACTATCGACGTCAAGGGATTGGTCGGGCTTTATTAAAGTCTGTGGCAAAAATTGCCAACGCACGAGGAGCAGGACGCTTAGAGTGGAGCGTATTGGACTGGAATCAGAGCGCGATCGTGTTTTATGAGAAAATGGGAGCGGATGTATTGCCAGACTGGCGAATTTGTCGTGTCAGCGGCACCAAAATTGCTGATTTAGCTGATAACGCCTCGCCAAGTTAGCCCACAGGAGGAATCGAGATGACAATTTGGGTCAATGAACAATTAGATCCCTCAGGCTTACTCTATGCCTGTATTGCGTCCTGCAACCAACAAGCAGCACAAGAATGCCACAAATCTTTTGAAGCCAATTTAACGGAATCTCAAAAAGCTCAAGGTTGGGTAGCGCGATTGCGTACTGTCAACTCTTGGGAAGAGGTTCCCGTTACTGCCTTAA
The DNA here is from genome assembly GCA_003021905.1 of Cyanobacteria bacterium SW_9_44_58. Taxonomy (GTDB): domain Bacteria; phylum Cyanobacteriota; class Cyanobacteriia; order Cyanobacteriales; family Rubidibacteraceae; genus Halothece. Next base: position 13,655 of record PXPI01000059.1, read on the forward strand.
AATTGAATTAATGCGCGGCAGTCCCCAATCGAGCGCGAAGCGGATTGGGGAAGGTGATTCGCGGTGTTGACGAATTGCATCAAGCGAGGGGATGTATGAGGAAACGCCAAACATCAATTTCTGCTAAAATGGGTTCATCATATCAGTCACTTAATCCCATAATAGGAAGGGCTGATTCATCCAAAAAAGAGTATTCTTTGATCGGGGCTGGGAACCCGCCTCGTCAGACGTAGAGCTGTCCACCTCTGGTTATTTCGGAAGAGATAATTAAGTGGAAGCGACGAAGCGTCAGAAACCGCGGGTAGCAGCTTGATAAGTTTCTTGAGATTTGAGGTTTAAAGGAACTGTAGTGCTTGGGCTAACAATTCCTGCCGAAATTAACACTTTAAATGCCTCCTCCACTGAAATTTTGACATTAATGACTTCTTCTTCCGGTACCATGGCATACCACCCTGTGGTAGGGTTGGGCGTAGTGGGAATAAACAGACTTAACATCGGTTTTGAGAAGTGAGATTGAAACTGAGCCCTCACAGTCCCCGTAACAAAAGCAAGGGTCCACAAGCCAGGGCGAGGATATTCCACCATGACCACTCGCCGAAACTTACTTTTTGAATCTTGCAGCAGCGTTTCTAACAGCTGTTTCAGCGTCTTATAAACCGAACCGGCTAAGGGAATTGCTTGTAAAACTTGTTCTCCCAGATCCAATAACCAACGCCCGGCAATATTCCGCGCCATTAAGCCGATAAATAAAATAAACAGTAAGGGAACAGCAAGACCAACGCCTAAATTTAGCAGGTTGGTCAAAATGGGATGCATTCCCTCAAAGGGATTTAGTTGCTTGGGAATGCGGGTGAGAAAATTAATCACCCAATTGGCAATGGTAGTTACCTAAGCCAGTAGGTTGCCCTACTGACTCGGCTCCAGAACGGTGCGTGATAGTTTCCCATCACACCGCTCCTCATCAACGAACA
>PXPI01000060.1 GCA_003021905.1 Cyanobacteria bacterium SW_9_44_58
TTCCGAAAATCAATTGAATAAGGTTGCATGGACACGCTTATTTTAATCTACTGTCTTTCCTTCTCAGTGTATCTTATTGGTCTGAGAATTGCTATATTAGTTTCCCCAGCTTGTAGCAGTAATGAATCAACTTCTCGATTTGACGCAGCGCAGCAAAAAAGTACTCACTCGGGAGTAACTGCTGTTGCAGAAGATGCAGTAAAAGGCGGAAAACTCAACCGTTATTTTCCGAAACCAAACGATCCGTATCAAATTGTATATACTCAAGAAAAACGCGGTTTTGCTCAAGCAAAATTAAAAGAAAATGGACAAGAATTAGCGTTGATGTCAATTTCTGACATCGCCAATAATCCCAGTGCTGCTGATAAATTCAAAGAAAGCAGTGAAACCGTTCAAGGTTCTCCTGTAGTCAATCAAGGAACTAAAGCCACTGCTGCCTTAGTCAACAATCGCTATCAAGTAAAAATTGTTTCCCGCAGCAACAACTTTAATGAAACGAGTCGTAAAAAATGGCTAGAAGAATTTGATTTACAAACCTTAGCAAAACTGTAACTAGTGCAGAAAATTTTGATTCGATAGAACCAAGATAATATCTAACTTTATCAAACCATCAAAAAAAGAGAAACATTTAACACTATGACAGAACCAATTTTCAAATTAGTGGATGAACTCCCGGAACAAAATATGACCGTGCGTGTTCTTAATGCCTTGGATTTTGTCGTTCCCGGAGAATGGGAAAATATTGTCGGGTTTGAAAACACCATTCGCCAAGTTGCTGGGGAAGAAGATGAAGAAATGATCCAACAAATCGGCGATCGCGCCGTGTGGTTATTTAATGATGAATCCCAAGGCTATCAACGCGCCCTTTGGCTATATCAAACCGTGGATAAAACCGATACGGCATTAGCCAGTGCTGCCCTTGCCCATAAAGCCGGAGAACGCATCCCCTTGCTGGGATTTCTTAATAATATCACGCCCAAAGCGGATAAAGCCCAAAGCATTGACTTAGCCCTAAAAACTGTCGTGGAATTAGCGACCTTTTGTCAAATCAATGGCATTCCTGGGGATAGCATTGGCGACTTTGTTAATTCCCTAGCCGACTATGGCGGTGAAGATATAATGCGGATGGCAGCCTTAGTCTGTTTGGATGGATTAATTCCCCTAGGACCGGATTTTATTCAAAAAGCCCAAAGTATCATTGGCGATCTTAATCCCGATGAATTAGAGGAAAATGATACATTTCAAAGCGTCAGCAGTTTTATTCCCGGCGACGATACCGAAAATCAACTTGACTTTATTAATGAAGCGTTTGATTCTACAAAAAATTGGATGGGAGATTTGGTAGAAAGTAAAGATTTAACGCCCAAAAAAGTCGTTAATAATTTGGAAAGCTTTGTCGAATTTTCCGATGAACAATTAGACTATTTAGCCGCGTTTTTAGACCTTACTACCAACTATTATGAACATACGGGAACCCAAACCATTGCCCGCTGTTTAATTGAACGCGCGATGGCCGAAATTTAATTCCCATTATGCGAATTTGCGGGAATCGCCTTTTAAAAACTTTGCCGGGACAACAAACCCGTCCCACTTCAGCTAGAGTCCGAGAGGCATTATTTAATATTTGGCAAGGAGAAATCCAAGGGGCGCGTTGGCTGGATTTATGTGCCGGAAATGGCACAATCGGGGCCGAAGCACTATGTCGAGGGGCGACATTTCTCGTGGGAATTGAACAAAATCAGCGAGCCTGTCAGATTATTCGGGAAAACTGGCAAAAAGTTGCCGCGCCTGAACAACAATGGCACATCATTAAAGGAGATATCCGGCAGAAGTTAACCGATTTAAAGGGACAACAATTTGATTTTATTTATTTTGATCCGCCCTATGCTAGTGAATTATATGATACTGTCTTGAATCAAATTGTCAACTTCAATTTATTAGCCCAGGGAGGAGAATTAGCAGTAGAACATGATAGCAAAAAATGGAATTATCAAGAAATTGCTAACTTAACAGTCATTCGGCAGAAAAAATATGGCAATACCTATTTAACGTTTTGGGGAAATTAATTTAAAGTCATTATTCTGAATTAATGAATTGGCGAATCTTTTTCTTTGAAAGTTATTCGGTTATTAATTAGCTTCAGTTTAAATTGTTTATTAGTTATGACCAACTCTTCTCAAAATCGGATTATTATTTTTACCCGTTATCCAGAACCTGGTAAGACAAAAACCCGTTTAATTTCGGCGTTAGGGGAACAAGGCGCGGCACAATTACAAAAAAAATTAACTGAATATACGATCAAGGAAGTTAGTCAACTAGAAGCTGATATTCGGGTTTACTTTTCAGGGGGCAATGAAGCATTAATGCAAGATTGGTTAGGAAATACTTATCAATATTATCCGCAAAGTAATGGCGATTTAGGAGAGCGATTAATTACGGCTTTAGAAGAAAGCTTTACCCCAGAGATTGAAAAAATTGTTATTATTGGGATTGACTGTCCTGAGTTAGATGCAGCTTTAATCAATCAAGCTTTTCAAAAATTGTCAAGCAACGATTTAGTATTAGGAAAAGCAGAAGATGGCGGCTATTATTTAATTGGTTTGCGTCATTTCCTTCCAGAATTATTTCAAGGGATTGATTGGGGAACAAGTTTTGTTTTACAACAGACGGTTGCCATTGCAGAAACCATGGGCTTAGCCATTAGTTATTTACCCATGTTGAATGATATTGACGTACCCGAAGATTTAGAAACCGTCACCTTTCCTTGGCAATAGGATGGATCATAGGGAATTATTACTTTTTATAGAAGGGCGCCGTAAGAGCTGCTAACATTTTTTCAGTCGCTCAAGTTGACATTTGTCCATACAAAAGTCCACACTGAAGGTATGGAAACATCAATTGCGGGGTTTGATTGGGATGGAGGCAATCGAGAAAAGTGTGAAAAACATGGTGTTTCACGTGCTGAGATCGAGGACTTGTTTGAACGTGAGCTAAAAATCTTACCTGATTGGAAACACTCATTACCAGAAGAACAACGCTACCGTGCAATTGGCACCACTGCTACCGGTCGCTATATCTTTGTCGTTTTCACGATTCGTCAGAAATCTGGCAAAAATTTCATCCGACCAATTAGCGCCCGCTATATGCACCAAAAGGAAATTGAACACGATGAAAAAGAAAATCCCCAACTTTAAAAGTGATCAAGAAGCAGAAGAGTTTGTGGCAAATGCAGATTTAAGCGAGTACGATCTCTCTAATGCGAAACCTGTGCGCTTTGAATTTGAGAACAAAACGGCTCGTGTTAATATGCGCCTTCCACAGTCGCTACTAGAAGCAATTAAAGCCAGAGCAGAGGCACAAGGAATTCCTTATCAGCGCTATATTCGGGAAACTTTAGAAAAAGAAATTGAGAAAAATCAAGTATAGCCCTCTCCTAAGGTGCTTTTAATGGGAACTAACTTCATAATCAGGCACAATCTTCTCCACATCCCGTAAAACGGGAAAGAAATAGCCACAAAGCCCGATCGCGCTTCCCAGAAGGGAAAACAAGGTATATTGTACCGCCATCCCTGACCCCTCACCCGTGCCAAATCCCCCACCCAACATCCCTGCAAGTATTCCACTGGGCTGCATCGCCGGTTCAAACACAAAATCCGCTAACGGTCCCGCCATTGCTAACCCAATAGGAGACGTAATCTGAGCCATTAAATACCGTGCGGAAAACACCTTTCCCTGCACCGCCGGTTCCACTTTGGACAGCCAAATTGCCTGATTGGAACTCCCTAGCAACGGTGAAAAAAAACTATCAAAGAAATTTCCCCCCCATCCACACCCCAGGGGCTTGAAAAACACCAATAACTGCCCCACTGAGATTACTGAAAATTCCTCCCCCTAACAACCCGTGAATGCGACGCTTAAAACCGCCCCAAACACTTAATAGCAATGCCCCAGCAACGCCTCCGATGCCTGCGGCTGCCTGCACACTGGCGAGTACCGTTGCACTATCCCCACTGCGGGCTAAAATCATCGCTGGGAAAATGGCAGCCCCGGCACTTCCCACTAAATTAATACTCAATAAAAACACTAAAATTGCCAGTAAGCTGGGACGAGCAAAAATATAGCGGAAACCAAACGTTAACTCTTGCCAGAGGCGATGATCTCCTTTCGCCTGCTGGGGTTGCGGAATGGTTACCATCGCGACGCTGCCCACTGCGATGAGAAAGGTAACAATATCAATGGTGAAAATGCCCCCTAATCCAATTATCGGATAAAGAACGCTGGCGAGGGCAGGTCCTAGAATTTCTGAGCCGGAATTGGTGACATAGGATCGCAAGGCAGTGGCACGGGCAAAGTGTTGTTTGGGAACGATCGCGCTCATGGAAGCGGAATAAGCTAAGCGTTGTAGGTAGTCAAACAAGCCACTGATTGCACCTGCGAGATAGAGATGCCAAATTTGTAGGGTTCCGCTTAAAAAGAGTAGTAACAGCGCGATCGTAGCCAGTCCTGCCACAGTATCCCCCACCATAATCAGGCGTTTGCGGGGAAAGCGATCGACAATTACCCCAGCAAACAGCGCCGCGACGACTTTTGGCGTGTAGGTAAAGAAAAAGAGTAAAGACAGAGGGGTTGCCTGTCCCGTTGCTTCCCATGCCCAGAGGGTGAGGGCAAAGGTAGTCATGGTAGAACCGAGGGTGGAGGCGAGTTGTCCTACCCAGATAATGAAGAATTTACGGAGGCTAGTGGGGGCGGTCATTGTTCTCCATCCAAGCTGGCCAAGGGGGAATGCGAGCAATTCTGGCGGTTTGTAGGATTTCTGAGAGTTTGTAGTTAGGAACTAAACCATTAGCGCGATCGCGGTAAAACTCTCCTAGGGTGAGAATGTCAGTTGCTATTCCTTCGGCAGGTAAACCGGCAAATAAATAAGTCGGCTTGTTCGTACCAGCTAAGGCAAAAACACAGGGTTGGTCACAGGCACAAAGACAGCCAACGCCTTGGATTTCAAATTCGTTTTTGAGAGACCAGTTTTGATGTTCTGCTTTTAATTGATTAAGGAGGATTGTTCCTGCTAGTTGGCTTTCCTCATCATTACTGTTGGCAGTGTTTAGGCGACAGGATTCACAAATAAAGAAAATGTTTTCACTCATTTTGAATTTAGATTTGAAGGATAATGTGACCAATTACACTAAGGTAAGAACAAATTTAGGTTATGGTTTTTCTTTGACTAAGTAGCGAAACAGATCGTCAATGACAAGATTGGCAGCAATAGGACCAGAACCAATCCAGTGGTTGCCATTGACTTGATAAACCTTCCCCTGTTGGACGGCTTCTAACTTTAACCACAGGGGATCGGCTTTCAGTTTCTCCATTACCGTTTCCGAATCTTCGCCATACGTCCAAACAAAGATGACATCCCCATCAGCGAGTTGAAGTTGTTCCTTGCTAATTGACTGAATAAAATCATCTGAGCTTTGACTGAGAGGACAAGACAAGCCAGCATCTTCGAGAATGGTTCCTGCAAAGGTCTTGGACAAGTAAAGGTCGAAGTGGTCAGGATAAACTCGAACCACTGAGACTTCCAAATCGCCAGGATTGCTCATTTTTTCCTTAAACCTTTCTAAGCGATTGCTATAGTCTTTCATCACTTGCTCCACTGCCTCAGAACGGTTAACCGCTTTCCCAACAGAGGCAAAAACTTGCTTCCAATCAGCACTGCTTTCCAGTTCAAACAAAACCGTAGGCGCAATTTGCGAAGCCTGAGAATAAATTTCTTCCCGGTAGGTCGTACCAAGGATTAAGTCAGGCTGGAGAGCAAGGACTCGTTCTAAGTCTGGGCGAGGAGAACCGATGCTTTCTGCTTGTTGGAGTCGTTTTTCTAGGTAACCAGGACGAGGGGTCACTGTTCCTATTGGAAAGAGGTCAATGGCTAACAGGGACTCAGTGGTAAAAAATTCCACCGTTACAATCCGTTGCGGGGTTTCTGGAACCTTGGTTTCCCCCATCCCATGCTCAACCGTTCGCGTCAGTTGGGAGGGAGGCGGAACATTTTCGGACGTAAATGAAGTCGAAGTGGGATTATCCTTACAACCGGATAGCAATCCCAACAGAAGACAACATAAAATAAGCCAAGGCTGGGTAAAAGAAAATAGAGAAGGGAATTTCAAGGGAAAAGATGGGAGCATGATTGCAAGAAAACAGGATTTACCAAGTTAGAGAGTAGTTAATCGTCAGTCTTCTTCCTGGTGCTGCAAACCGGCTTGCACTATTACGACCGGCAAATTGGCTATTGACAGGAAAAAACTGATTGTCAAGCAAGTTCTCGATTCCAATTTTGAGGCTTCCACCACCCAATTTGATACTGCTAATGTAATCAACAACTGCATAGCTTTCAATTGGGGCGGTATCGACGTCTTCTTCAAACGCGCGATCGCGACTACAACAAATAAAACTTGTAACCGATTGCGCCAACCTGAAGTCGTCTGATTTTCCAAATAAGCCGTTAACTTAAGGGGTTGAATATCAAATGTACTGATCGGTCTAAAGTCGCCGTCATTATTAGGATCAAGATCGCCTTCATTCCAACTTAAGATTCCCCCTAGTTGCCAATTATTCGCTGGTTCCCAATCCACGGTTGCTTCGACACCATAGACCCGCTTCGGGGAACGGATTTGCTCACTCGCAGCCACTTCAGGTAGAGCTTCAAATGTTTCTCCAAAAGCTGAAAAATTGTAGAAAGCAGAAAGTGAGGCATTCACTGATTCCCAATTGCCCCGAATGCCAATTTCATATTCATCAATTTTTTGTGGTCGTAAATTTTCAATATCTTCTTGGATAGAAAATCCTTCCGGATCAAATCCAAGAAAGTTAGGAAACCCAACCAAGCTAAAGGTTGGAGCTGAAAACCCTTGGGAAAACTTAGCAAAAACGTTAACTTCCTCGCTTAAATCAGCAACGACACCAGCATTAAACACAGTGCCATTTAAGTCAATCTCGCCTCCCTCAACAAAATTCCCGGCACGGGAAGTAAAACTATCGGCTTGGAAGTCAAACTGTTCATTACGAATCCTCCGCTTAGGCTAAGCCATTCTGTTGCATCCCATTGCAACTGGGCAAATAGTCCAAACTTGTTCAA
>PXPI01000061.1 GCA_003021905.1 Cyanobacteria bacterium SW_9_44_58
TTCCGAAAATCAATTGAATAAGGTTGCATGGACACGCTTATTTTAATCTACTGTCTTTCCTTCTCAGTGTATCTTATTGGTCTGAGAATTGCTATATTACAATATCAGCATCCCAGTCCAGAAAAACATTTAGGAGACACCTTAAACGCATTAAGCAGCCATGCAGAACATCCTCCCCTTTATTATTTATTAGCTAGGGGATGGGCGGCTTTATCCGGGTCTTCTGTTGCCGATATGCGAGCCTTACCCGCTATTATTAGTCTTTTCGCTCTTCCCGCCATTTATTGGCTCTGTTGGGAATTATTTCAATCTCCTTTAGTGGGAGGAATTGCCATGATGTTAGTGATGGTTTCGCCTTTTCATTTTCTCTACGCTCAAGAAGCAAGAGAATATAGTTTATGGACAACAATTATTCTCCTTTCCAGTGCTGCTTTATTGAGAGCAATTCGAGTGAATAATAAAGTGAGCTGGGCGATTTACGGCGTTACTGTTGCTCTAAATTTTTATACCCACTTGCTGGCCGTTTTAGTGAGTATTTCTCACGGCATTTATGTGCTTGCAGAACAATATACTAATAAAACCAAAATTATTGTAAATTATCTCATTTCTTCTCTAGGCGGTATTCTTGCGTTTTCCCCTTGGCTTGTCATTGTTGTTATTAATTTAATGGAAATTCATGAGACAATTAAAGGCTCCAGAGAACCGCTATCTTTTTCGACTTTAGTTGATAAATGGTTTCTCAACTTTAATCGCATTTTTCTTGATGTCGAGTTGGGAGGATATAATTTTATTTGGGTTTTAATCTCTCTTTATGCGCTATATTTTTTAACTCGAAAAGTACCTAAAAAGGTAGGGTCGTTTGTCCTGATTTTAATTGGTGTCACCGCATTGACTTTAATCATACCGGATGTCGTTTTTGAGGGACGAAGATCCACCATTATGCGCTACTTAGCCCCCTGTTGCATCGGCATTGAAATTGCTGTTGCTTATTGGCTTGCCCATTTATTAACTGCGGAAAAAGCGCGATCGCGCACCCTGGGAAAACGATTAACTGCATTTATTATGTCTGCAGGAATTATCGGCGGCAGTATTAGTTCACAAGCAGATGTTTGGTGGACAAAAAGTGTTTCCAGAAGCGGCGCTTATAAACCTGTGGCAGAAATTCTGGAACAAAGCGATCGCCCATTGCTAATTAGCCATGCGGGACAAGCTATTGGTACACTTGCGATTAGTCATGAATTAGATCCAGATATACATCTGCAACTGCTGCCAAAAAATCAATTGCCCGAAATTCCAAATTCCTTTCCAAATGTTTTTGTATTAGATTCGTTTGATGAAATTGTTCAACCGTTGCAAGCAGAGAAAAATTATCAGTTTGAATCCGTGCATCGGCATCGAGATGAAGCTTATTTATGGAAGTTACAGAATTAATAGATTGGAACTGTCTAGCTAAGTGGAAAAGAAGCAAGAATCCAACTTCTTTAGATGTTGGAGTGTCAACCATCTGCTTCAGAAATGCTATCTTTTTCCCAGCGCGATCGAATGGTTAACTGATTGTTAGAAAAATGCCGTTCCACCTCAGATAGCGACTCCGACCATTCCTCAAGACTAAAACTGTCAGCACTGGCGACATGACGCAAATTTTGACGAGGACTTGCCATTACTTCTTCTTCGCCAACACCAGCAATTTGATCTTCAATAAATACGCCAGTTTCATCAATCATTACTACTCTTTGAAACGGTACGCCGCTTCCCCCTCGCGGTTGGAAAATTAAAGCCCGTTTTAACAAGGGAATTAATCTCTCTCCCAAAATGAAGGCGAATAATCTTAAAACAAAATGCTTGTAAGGATTCGAAACTTGAAACTTCTCTCGTTGTAACTGTCCAGTAATTGTCAACGCGCTTTCTTCGGCTGTGACCTCCCATCGCTGATCATGCCAATTATTTGTCCAGATTTGACCTGATTGATACACTCGCCACCCATTATCAGTAATCGGAGACAATGATTGACGATGAATCCGCAATAACCCCCCTTTTTTTGTCCCCACACAAGCACTCCAACGGCAATCCGAGGATTGATATCGCCACCAGCCACACCCCGGAAGCCAGACTGATTGCTGCCACGGAAACGGTTGTGGAGGAAGCATGGTTTCTAAATAGGGAAGACAGCGCACCACACTGGCGAATATATAATGGCAATGATAGCGATCATCCGTTGCTCGCAGGAAGTGAGTTGGGGAATCTAAATCGGCAAATAATTGATGTAATAGCCATGCGGCATAAGGATTGCTTTGTCCTGCTTTTGCCAAGCCATAAGGAGCAATATAATCGGTGTTTCGGCTGTTCAATGTCCACGGCAGCGCCCCATCAACCCCGATAACGGCAGCTAGAAACTCAATGGCGCGATCGCTGGCTTTCAGGGCGCGATCGTCTCCTGTTGCCTCATAATAATCCGCCAAGGCATCTAAGGTAACAGTTAAATAACCGCAGTCGGCGCCTCCGTATTCCTCAAACCATCCTTCCTCGTGTTGCGAGGCAAATAAGCGGTCTGCCAGAGGATTAATTCTTGCTTGTTCAGCGGAAATCAGGTCTAATTTTACGGCAAACGCTAACCCCGCCAGTCCTGCAGCTTGTTGATTGCTGGCTTGAGATTCCACCCGCTTGGCAAGGGCTTTGGCCAATCGTCGCAACGGCGTAAAATCCACTGGAGAGAGTAAGTGGTTTGCGTTGGTTTGCCAGTCATAAAGGAGGCGGCCCACCGCATACAGTCCAAAGGCGGCAGCGGGATAACTCCCTTCAAACGGATAATATTCTTCCACTCTCCCTCGGGAGTCAATTTGTCGTCCGAACGCATTCACCGCCGCGATACACCAGGATTCAATCATAGACTGGGGGGCTTTCTCCGTGAGAAGACCTTTCCGAATCGCTTCTAGAGTAAATCCGCCTTGTTGCAAAATTGCGGAGGGAAAATCCCGAATTTTGTAGTGCCAGTAATTGCGATCAAAACAGCCATAAGTGGGAGAGTCCGGATCGCGATCCATTTGCGTTAAAACCCGTGGCAGTTGATAATTGGCGTAATTATGAAGTTTCTCGCTGATCATGTTGCCTATTTTTGATTTCTGTCCAACGATCGCGGTTTCCTGTAACAACAAAGGCAGTTTGACCCAATCCTTTCCGTTTTGTGGGTTTGGAGAGGGATTTCCAAGTTTTACGCAGCCAATTAAACGCGGGGCCCACCAGCGAAAGAGGCAGTTGCGTCACTAACCAACGCGCAATCGATAATCTGCCAATGGCAAAAGACCCACTAATCACCGCTTCTACCCATTGTCGCATCACAGGGATAGATTCCGGTTGGTAACCGAATTGAGGAATGGGTTTGCCTTGTTTTTTTTGCCACTGTAAGCGAATAAATGTCCCCCGTTTTTTAAAGTCCAACATATGACCGTGCATCTCTAAGGCGCGATTGAGAGAAATGGTTTCTAAAGTCAAAACTTGTGAGTCGCTCATTTCTTGTAATAAGTTTTGGGCTTGTTCGGTGCGGGCAACAATAATAGAATGTCCCCCTCCTGCTGCTTCAAACTGGGGCGACCAGGCATCCCCAACAGATAAATCCGTCAACTCGTTGGTAAAATCGGGGGTAATCTGACAATTGCGGGAGATGTAAAAGGGAATCAAATAATTATAGTAAAACTTTTTCGCGCGAAAGACTTGACCGTCTGCGGTTTCCACCTGCAAATAACCAGGCCATTCCCCTGCCCGCCACTGCAATTTGGTAATGGCAACGCGATCGCTGACTCCGCGCGATCGTAAAAAGGCCCGCACCGCCCCGAAATACATATTCGTTCCCGTATAAGGCCCCGCAACGAAAACCACTTTTTGCGCTGCCGGATGCCCAGCAGCTTGTAACATTCGCAACGCTGCCACTTGTTCCGGTAAGCCCACAAATGCCAGACGACCGTCAAACGCTGCCATTTCAGGAAGGATGGTCAACAGGGGAGTGACCGCATACACACTTTGCGCTGCCGCTAGGATTTCTTCTGCGGTGGTAGCAATAATCGGTTGAGCGCGATCGGGCGTCGGACTGCCTTGCTTTAAAACAATCGCGCCATCAATGCGCTCTGTTTCTAGTAAATAAATTAATGTCCGACTGATGACGCCCCCTGATGCCCCCCGTTCGCGAATGTCGGGCTGACTGGCAAATCCTGTCCATAAACGGCGATAGGGACCGATTAACCAATTCTCGGGATCTTGATTGAAACGGCGATACAGTTCAGGATAAGGAACACCGCGACCGGAACACACTGCCCAAGCTAGGGATAAATTTTGATTGAGATGCTCACGGCTGGCAGAGGGAAGGGGTTGAGGCAACGGTCCATGCTTGGTTTCCTCAAAGGTTAACAAATCGGGATTTAAACCGACACAAGCTCCGCAATGAGTACAATTTCCAGGGTCAATTACCTCTTGTTGAAAGCGTTGCCAATCATTCATTGTTTATATTTGATACGATTGTGTCTTTCTCAAACTAAATTACCTGTTTTTCGCTGTATTAGCATTGTGTTATTCCCGATTGACCTTTAAAAAGTATGGTATAAGTGCCTAGGACATTTTGAATCAATTGATTCCTATGAACGGTCAGTTTATTGTATTTGAAGGCATCGAAGGCGGCGGGAAAAGCAGCCAAATCGAAACCACCCAACAATGGCTGTTGGAAGGCGGCCTGGGAAAGGCGGTAGAAGTCGTTAAAACTCGCGAACCAGGAGGAACAGAACTGGGTCAAAAATTGCGATCGCTGTTATTGGATCATCATCAATTCGATTTGGATAACAACAGTGAGTTACTGTTATATGCAGCCGATCGCGCCCAACACGTGAACCAGTTCCTGAAACCGCACTTGGAACAAGGCAGAATTATCCTCTGCGATCGCTTTATTGACTCCACCACCGCTTATCAAGGCTACGGGCGGGGACTAGACTTGAACCTCATCCGGCAATTGAATCAGATTGCCTGTTGCGGGCTGGAAAGCGACTTAACCCTGTGGCTGGATGTCGCTGTGGAAACGGGATTATCCCGAGTCCAACAACGGGGAAAGCGCGATCGCGTGGAACAAGCTGATCTGGCGTTTCATCAGCGAGTCAGAGAAGGTTATATGGCATTAGCCCAACAATTTCCCCAACGCATTGTTCCCATTGATGCCAATGGAACAGCCGAACAAGTACAGCAGCAAATTCAAGAGATTTTATTAGCGCGAATTAAAGAAATGAGGAATGGAAATCCTTACTAATCATCACCGGAATTGGTTCTTTTTTTAATAATTTTCTCCACTCGTTCCTCAGTACAATACTCATCTAAGGTTCCGACTTCATAGATATCTTGTGCCATTTCTTTTAATTTCGGTTTCATGTCATTAACTAAGTTCGTTGCATAACTGTCTGCCTCGGCAACATACCCATTGTCGCGGAATGTTTTCTTAAATTTGTCATAATATTGAGAAGAAATTTCATCGACCATGGTATCAATAACGTTTGCCTTGTCTTTGTCAGCTTCATCGCTGATACAAACATATTCCCGCAATTCTTTTGTTTCAGCCTTGCCAATTGTCTGTGCCTGTGCTAGGTCTGAAAAAACAAACAGAACAGTCATGAAAACCCCAACGATTAATAATTTTGTCGTTTTTCCCATTCGTAATTGAATCATTTAATATCAATTGTGAATTACCCACAACCAATTCCTACGGAATGTGGTTGGGGCTTCTCAGCGACACCAGCTTTCGCTTCGGTTCGTGACTGAGCTTTACTACTGACGTTCATCCCTACCGCCAAATTTCTTATATTTATCGCTGCGTTCCAGTCCCTGTCTATTAGTAATTTGCAATGTGGACAGTTATGGATTCTTTCCGATAGTTTCTTTGGAACTTTTTTTCCACAACCTGAACAATTTTGTGATGTATTTTTGGGATTAACTTCTATTGTTAACTGCCCAGCATCGTCGCGCGTTCCCTAGCGCCGTGAGACGGCGCGGGGTCGCTCCTCATTTTCGGCTTTGACAGCTAGTCTAGTTAGAAATGTTCCCCAACCTGCATCATAAATTGACTTGGCTAGTTTGGTCTTAGCAAGTCCCTTAATGTTAAGTTTTTCATGGGCAATGACATCTCCCTTACTGAGAATTAACTTAATTGTGTTGTAGTGAAAATCTTTTCTTTGTCTAGCAACTTTTTGATGATGTTTTCCTAGTTGTTTGACCGCTTTTAGACGACGATTACTACCTTTCTGACGACGAGAAACTTTCTGTTGTAATTTTTTAAGTCTTTTTTGCCCTTTTCGGTAGTATTGAGGGATTTCTACTTTCTCACCTTCAGAAGTCAGCAAAAATTCCTTAAGTCCCATATCAATCCCTACAGTATTTTCTGAAGTAGGAGTAATCTCTATAGTTGCTTCTGGAACTGAAGTATCTTCTAGAGACAGAGTAAGATAATAACCATCAGCTTTTCTAGTTATCTGAGCGGTCTTAATCTTAAACCCCTCAGGAATTGAACGATGCTCAACAAACTCAACTGTTCCCAATTTAGGTAAAGTAATGCAATTGTCCCGAATACAATCTTGTTTAACTTGTGGAAACAAAATTGTTCGATATCTTCCCTTTCCCTTGAATCATCTTGGTTTGCCAGATTTCTTTCTATTTTTGTCCCCGCTCAGCCAACGCTGAAAAGCCAAATCAACTCTTTTAACACAATCTTGAAGCACCTGAGATTGAACTTCTTTATACCAGGGTCGCTCTTTTTTGAGTTGAGTTAAACTTTGCTTTTGGGAATAGTAGCTAGGACGGTCAGATAGTTCAGGAAGATGACAAATTAAAGGACAAGAATTTACCGCAGTTCGATGAGTTTCCCACCAATCAAAACGCTGACCCAATAGATAATTGTATTGGCAACGCAACAGTTCTAGCCATTTTTCAATTTTCGCTATCTGTTCTTGATGAGGTTTCAGACGGTATTGATAAGAAACTCGCATTGGCTTTGCTTTTCGCACTGTGTTATCTTAATTATAACCTAGTAAAGTCATTTTGACGGTACTAATGAAAAAGATAACAATTAGATGTACTGAGCAAGAACATCAGCAACTTCTCTCTTACTGTAAACACAAAGGTAGAAGCCAAAATGAAGTGATAAGAGAACAGATCAGAAAATTATCAATCTCAGGGGTATTGAACCCCCTCGATTGATGTGCTTTCATCTCCACCCAAATCAAAGATTGTGGATGGGGGATTCCCGCTTTTTGCTAAAACGAATTCTATATTAGAAACGAACTCTATATTAGAGGAGTGGGTTTAAAGATTTCAGTTACCTTAAATATCAGAATTTTGTTGTCCCTAGAGGACAGCGGTTCCTTCTATTCGAGATCAAAACTAAGCCGACTCTTTTTTTGCCTAAAGTTAGCAAATAGCGGGAAAAGCAGCTAATTTGAACAAGGCTGCCACTGTTTCACCAACCAAAGTAACCAACTCATGATATAGTGAACAATACTCTTAGGTTTGGATCGGGAACAGCGATCCAAGGCAACGGGGAAAACGCGGTGAAAAGCCGGCACTGTCCCGCAACTGTGATGAAACCAGCTAGAATCGACGGTTTCTCAGTCAGGAGACCAGCCTAAGCAGGAATAGTCAACCGATTGCAAGCATGCTGCGAGGTACAGATGCGGTTATTATCAACTCAGATGAATCAGATTGCGAAGTTAGCGACGAGCAACCCTCCAACCCCGAAAACGAATTGTATTGTCTTCAGTCGCATCAATGGGGAGGAAATGGCTTGAGACAATCGTTGCCTCCTATCGGATTTTTCTGCTGGTGAAATCGCATTTCTACTGCAGCAGACAATAATGTTTCCTTACTAAAGACTTATATTTCTAATGCGACAGACAGAAACTCCTGTTGCCATAACCGAGTATGTTGTAACAATCCTATAACATGATTAAACACAATGAAACAATTTCTATCTTCAATAACAATCAACGAGCAATTCTGGAAACGACTAACGATTAGCCTTATCGCAGGATTAGCCTTATTAACGCTTGCGCAACCTGCCAGTGCCCACCATCCCTTTGGGGGCGAAACCCCTAGCAACTTATGGGAAGGATTTTTATCCGGTTTGGGACACCCGGTTATTGGCATGGATCACTTAGCGTTTGTTGTTGGCAGCGGTTTAGCGGCTGCTAGCAGTAAACGAGGCTGGATCATCCCCGTCAGCTTTGTTTTAACCGCAATGGCGGGAACGGGAATGCATTTGCAAGGGGTTAACCTTCCCGTTTTAGAACTGGTGATTGGTGCCTCTGTCTTAACCGTTGGTGTCTTACTCGCTGTGGGCAATACCGCAAATGAGCAACTTTATAGTATTATAATTGCTCTTGGCAGCGCGATCGCGGGGATTTTTCACGGTTACGCCTATGGGGAAGCCATTATCGGTGCTGAAATGACCCCTTTAGTTGCTTACTTAGCCGGGTTTAGCGTCATTCAACTCGCGATCGCGCTAAGCAGTTATAAACTTGCCCAAACGCTACTAACACAGTTCAGTACACCCAGCGTTCCGCTGCCCCGACTCATTGGTTGTGGAATAATGGGAATGGGACTGATTTTTGTTACTTCTGCTGTTTAAGGAGATCAAGCAATGCGCGTTCCGTCAATTGTTTCCAGTTTAGTTTGGCTTAGCACCTTCGGCACGACAATCCCTGCCGCCTGGGCAGGTGAATATCCTGACGGAACTGTCTTTTTTGAAGTGCCCCCTCGTCTGGAAAATGTAAAAACAACGTTTAATGAAACGCGAATGCGGGGGGCAACCTACTACTTTACCCTTACTCTTCCCCCCCAAGCAGAGGAAGCACTGGGAAAACTCATCATCAAGCAGCGAGAAGACATAGAAGATATTCCTTTACAGTTGGAGGAAACGACAGCCTTTGTGGGAAGGCCAAACAATAAACAAAAACGCCTGTCACTGGCTAACATTTCTCAAAGCGGCAATAACCGGGAAATTAACGTTGTCTTTGAAACCCCTGTGGAAGCGGGAACCACGATTACCTTAGGGCTAAAACCCCGTAAAAATCCCAAGTATGAGGGCGTTTATCTGTTCGGTGTTACTGCTGTTCCTGCTGGAGAAACTGCTAAAAGCCTCTATTTAGGGGTAGCAAGATTGCAGTTTTACGATCGGCGCGATGATGATTCCCATGATTTTCTCTAGCGCAGAAGCGAAATAACCGATTCTAAATAAGCAATTACCAATAAAGGAGTCAATATGGCAGCTAAAATTCCTGTTACAGTCGTTACAGGTTTCCTTGGTGCGGGAAAAACCACGCTGGTTCGACATCTCCTGCAAAATAATCAAGGACGGAAAATTGCGGTTCTCGTCAATGAATTCGGCGAAGTCGGCATTGATGGAGAATTATTGCGCAATTGCCAAATCTGCGACGATCAAGAAGACGCTAGCAACAACATTGTGGAACTGAACAATGGCTGTTTATGCTGTACTGTACAAGAAGAATTTTTCCCCACCATGCAACAGTTATTGCAACGTCGGGATGATTTAGACTGTATTGTTGTGGAAACCTCTGGCTTAGCGCTACCTAAACCGTTAGTGCAAGCCTTTCGCTGGCCCCAAATCCGCAACAGTGCCACCGTCGATGGCGTTGTTACCGTTGTTGACTGTGAAGCGTTAGCAAGCGGGGCATTAGTGGGGGATTTAGATGCCTTGGAAGCGCAACGGCAAGCCGATCCCAATTTGGAACATGAAACGCCCATTGAGGAATTGTTTGAAGATCAATTGGCTTGTGCCGACTTAGTGTTGCTAACCAAAGCGGATCAAGTGGATCGGGAAACGCGCCGGAAAGTAGAAAGCTGGCTACAGCAAGGGTTGCCGGAAAAAGTCAGTATTGTTCCTTGCTATAACGGCCAGGTTCCCTCAGATATTTTACTCGGCTTTAATGCCTCAGTAGAAGAAAATTTAGAAACTCGCCCCAGTCATCATGATTATGAAGAAGACCATGAACACGATGATGATATCAATTCAGTACAGTTGGTGTTAGATGAAGCCTTTGATGCCAAAACCGTGATGGATCGGTTGCAGCAACTGTTTCGAGAAGCGGAAATCTACCGCGTCAAAGGGTTTGTCAATGTGCCCGATAAGCCCATGCGCTTAGTGGTACAAGGGGTAGGGAAACATCTCGATTCTTTCTATGATCGCCTTTGGGAAGCAGATGAATCTCGTCAAACCCGTTTAGTCTTAATTGGGCGCGGCTTGGATGAGCGTCAGATTAAAGGTGTGTTATTAGGGGAAACTGCGTCTGTTTGATAATATCGCTTGGGTTAGGGGGTCTTTGCTTCTAGCCCGGTGGGCAAACATTCAGCCAAGTTGATGTATTGTTCCCCATGTGACGATTAAAGCTGTTGTTGCAGATAGGCGGCAATGTTGTCTTGCGTCCGCTGATTTTCTTCGGGAGTGCCAATCGTAAGGCGAATGCCGTTTCCCGTATGGCGAAGCAAGGTTCCTTGTTGTTTTAAAGTCTCGACCAAATGTCGTTGCTGATTGGCTTGTTCTTCCGAGGAAGCAAGATTTAAACGCAGGTATAAGAAATTGGCGGCACTTTTCCAGACTTTTAGACGAGAGTCACAGGCAAGAAACTCATATAATTGATCCCGTTCTTTTTGGGTTTCCTCAACGGCAGCCAGCAACTGCTTGCGGTTTTGCAATGCGACCATTGCCGTTGCTTGGGAAAAACTGGGAAGATTATAGGGGAGTCGGATTTTTTCCAGGGCTTGGATAAGTTCCGGCTGAGCAATACAATAACCAACCCGGTGGGCCGCTAAGCGAAATGCTTTGGAAAAGGTTCTTAAAATTGCCCAATTGGGATGTTGGGGGAGTTCTTCCACTAGAGAGTTCCCGCTAAATTCAAAGTAGGCTTCGTCAATCACCACTAAGATATCTTGGGGAAGTTGTTTCAGCCATTCAATTTCTGCTGAGGTTAGAAGATTCCCTGTTGGGGAATTGGGATGCACCATAAACAACACTTTTACCGGATGACCGCTGGCTGAGGCTTGCGCAATTGCTTGATCGGCTTGTCCTCGCTTAATGGTAAACTGATTTTCTTCTCTTGGTATCGAAATCGTGGTAATGCCGAAAGTTTGGGCTAAAATTTTATACATGGAGAAGGTGGGTTCGGCGATGAGAATTGAAGCGTTGGTGCCCACACAAGTTGCAATGAGAAGAGAACGGATTAATTCATCAGATCCATTTCCCAATGAGATATAAGAGGAATTGACAGAGGTGTTGCTGCCTTCGTTGATATATTGCGCGATCGCGCTTTTGAGTTCCAGATAGTTGCCATCGGGATAACGATTGGTTTTGAAGAAATTTTGGTATTCCCAAGCTAATTTCTCTTTGAGATCAGCAGGCAGATCATAGGGACTTTCGTTAGCATCCAGTTGATCGCAATTCGATGGCGCCTCTGCTGGTTCATTTTGAGACTGAGACGAATAGGGAAGGAGTTGAGCAATTTCAGGACGAAGGAAATTTAATGGGGTTGGTTTTGACTGATCAAGCATAACTGAAAAAGGGCTGTGTTATTTGCGCGAAAGGGAATTTTTATTTTATATTTTCTTTGCTCCTTATGCTATTGAATCCATAGTTGTCATTGTCCAATGTTCCAGGGGGCTTCTGGTATTATTCCTTTTTGTTCAGCTTTAAGAAAAAGGTTGATTGCTTTATTAGATGGGACGGAAATTCATCAGTTAGAGGTGCCTGCTTTAACCCTTGGCAAAGCATTAATTCCTCACTTTAATGGTCTCTATTCCATTTTGACACTCCGCGCCCTATAAGGACGCGGATTCTTCGTTCTGCGGCTGCCCTTGCTCTAGCAGGACATGTCCAACTAGGGTAGAGGGGCTGTCTCCCGAAGCGTTTTCTAGCTCTAGGCTAGTCGTTCCCGTATGCCCTACGGTACGAACTCCTTTTTTAAGGATATTAATCGCTGCATTTTGGTCTCGACACATTACAGCTCCACACTGACACTGATGTGTTCTTTGCGATAAAGACTTCTTAACGACTTTTCCACAATTGGAGCAAGTTTGAGACGTGTAGTGAGGCGGAACAGCAATGGTGATCTTTCCATACTTCCGGCCAAAGTATTCTAACCAGCCACGGATCTGCTCGACGAACAAGATGGACTCGCTTGATTTGTTCCCATTGAATCCGATGCAAGTCCCAACCGCCCTTCATCTTCAAAGAGCCTATCCCCTTCTTGTCGGTGAACTTAATCCGCTTTCGATCTTCAGAGAGTTTCCAACCTGAAGTCTTGTAAGTAACTGACCGACAATTTTTCTTGAACTTGGGATACCCTTTTTTGCCTTTAATCTGCTTTTTACAGTTCTCATAAAAACGGACAATAGCTGACCACGCCCGTTCTACGGCTGTCTGACAAGCATGAGAGTTTAGGGTTTTAACGAAAGGGAACTCTTCTCGAAGCTGGGTATTATGCCGGTAAAGGTCTTTCTGCCCAACGTCATAGCTATCCATCCAATAACGAAGGCATTTGCTCCGCACAAACTGAGCAGTACGGATTGCCTCGTCTATGGCTTGATATTGAGTTTTGTTGCCTTTTAACTTAAACTCTTGGATAAACATTTGACGTTGGAAAATTTGACATCGAATTATAACACACAAGTGAAACCGTCCTAGAAGGACAGCGGAGCAAAGCATGACCTTCCCGTGCGATTCGTTTCCTGTGAAATCGCAGGATTTTTCATGAAATCCGAGGCATAAGCAGGAGCTTGGTTAGAACCCCTCCTAGGG
>PXPI01000062.1 GCA_003021905.1 Cyanobacteria bacterium SW_9_44_58
AAGGTTAGTGTTCGTTGATGAGGAGCGGTGTGATGGGAAACTATCACGCACCGTTCTGGAGCCGAGTCAGTAGGGCAACCTACTGGCTTAGGTAACTTTAACGTTTTCCGCCACTGTTTGCGTTTGATCAGTTTTCCTGAAAATAGCCAAATTCAGCCACTTGTCTAGCTGATTCCCGCCACTTTGATTGTACCCTCACAAATAATTCTAAATAAACTTTTCCAGCAATTATTTTTTGCATTTCTCCACGAGCGGCGGTTCCAATTTGTTTCAGCATAGCTCCTTTTTTACCAATTAAAATTCTTTTTTGGGAAGAACGCTCCACATTGATTGTGGCCATAATTGTTGTTAAGTCTTGTTGTTCCTCAATCCGATCAATGACGATCGCGACCGAGTGAGGAATTTCTTCTCGCGTGTATTTTAAAATTTGTTCTCGAATTAATTCCGCCATAACCAACCGTTCCGGCTGATCGCTCACTAAATCCGGCGGATAATAATAGGGCCCATAATCCAACTTGGCAGTTAACTGTTGCTGCAATTGTTCCAACCCCATGCCGGTTATGGCAGAAAATTCCAGATGTTCTCCCCAATTTTTCGGAATAATGTCTTGATACGTTTTGCGATTTTTGTCTCGTTGGGATTCTGTAGCGGCATCAATTTTATTTAAACCCGCAATGACGGGAACCTGACTTTTTTGCAACAACTCCGCAATGTAGCGATCGCCGCCGCCGGCAGGGGTAGAAGCATCGACAATAAATAAAATAACATCAACCGCATCAATGGTACTTTGAGCATTCTTGACAATGACTTTTGCCAACTCATGATGAGGTTTATGAATCCCTGGCGTGTCCACAAAAATCATCTGCGACTGGTCTGTAGTTAAAATGCCCCGTAAGCGGTTGCGAGTGGTTTGGGCAACGGCGGAAGTAATCGCGACTTTTTGCCCCACTAATTGATTCATGAGTGTTGATTTTCCAACATTGGGGCGGCCGATAAGTCCAATAAATCCTGATTTAAATTCGGGAGGCGCTACGGGAATTTGTCCCATTTCATGAATCATTCTTGGTTCCTCTTTTCCAACACTGACAAAACATACTCTCCTTCATTCACAGCTTGATTGGTTCCCAGATCGAAAATCATTCCAGACGCCTCTGCTGGAACAGAAATTAATTCCGGTTTGGTTCCTTCTTTATTGAATTGTAAAATCTGATAAAAGCAGTCTCCGGCAACAACCTTGCGTTTTAATGACAAGGGATTTTGAATAATCCCACCCGTAGGCGCATAATATTTTTTCAATTGCGTTTTATCCACTAAATCAATGCTATGGTTGTCTGTTTCGGGAAGGGGAAACCCTGAAACCTGGACCGCATTTTGATTTGCTAAATAGTTTTTAATCCCTTTAATCCCTTTTTCCACAGATGGACTATTCGCGTTCATGCCGCTGCCCAATTCCAAGGTCCAAGAAGCGAGACCAAAATGAATCTTACGTCCAAATTTAGCAAAGGTCTGTTCTAGCAATAGCCAGGGTTTAATAAAAGCTTCATCAAAGGTATATCCTTCCGGTTCGGTCACCAAAAATCCCACATCTAATAAAAAGGCTTGCGCACTATTTTCTTGATTGGGAAATGTAAATAAATAATCAATGCCCTGATTGCTTGAACTGTGAATGTCAATGACAACATCAGCATCTAAGCAAAGAGATTGCAGCGTTTGCTGATATCGAACCGAAAACGGAACGCCACTGGGTTGATTGCTCCGTTCTTTTTCCGTTTGAAAAGACTGCTCAATTTGTTGTTGGTAATTTTGATAAATGGTTTCCGGAGAAGACGCGAGATGATCTTGAACAAAACGATTCAGCTCGGTTTCTTGGGGATGATACGCCCAAAAAATGCGATTCCAATCTTTCCCGTCATAGCTATTGTAACGGCCCGGAGAAAAGAAATGCGATCGCTGATTCATCCCCATGGGATTGCAAGCGGGAACCAACCAAATTTCCCCAACCAGTTGTTCTTCGCTTAGGGAAGCAAGCCAACTTAAAAGCCCTTGAATAACAGCATTGCCAATAATTTCCGCACCATGCAAATTGGCCTGAATATAAATTTTTTTACCAGGCTGTTTTCCTCGGAATTTATAAATTTGCAACGCTAAATTATCACCCGAAGAAAGACGAACTAAATTAATGGTTTGAATGTCAGGTTGCATTAGGATTTCAATAAGGATTTTCGATTTTTTGGTTATTTATTGTACGGCACTGCCAGGAACCCCTAACCAACTGGGCTGGTTAAAAAGCAGATCCTGGAGACAGTCTCTTTAGTCAATCAATCGGCGATTTCCATTTTCCCTGGTCAAACCTCCCTTGTCTAGGTGCAACAAGTGGTTTGTATAGGCAAAACAGTCATCTTAATGTCAAAATCAAGAAGCAAACCAGTAACTTTTATCAAAACCGCGAGGAA
The DNA here is from genome assembly GCA_003021905.1 of Cyanobacteria bacterium SW_9_44_58. Lineage (GTDB taxonomy): Bacteria > Cyanobacteriota > Cyanobacteriia > Cyanobacteriales > Rubidibacteraceae > Halothece. The sequence goes on from PXPI01000062.1 coordinate 2,454, forward strand.
TTAAAACAACCGTGTCGAATACCATTCTTCGGCAAAATAACAACCAACGTCTCTCTCGATGGCAACAGACGCTTAAGTTTACCCAAGGTGTCGGAAAAGTTGCCACCGGAACTGTCATCGGTTTAAGTTTACTTGCCGGTTCAGCGATAACAGGCGGCTTAGTGGGATTAGCCCTCAGTTTTCGCAATCTTCCCAATGTTAGGGTATTGGAAAACTATTCTCCCACCGAAACCAGCTATATTTATGATGTCAAAGGTCGTCTTTTAACCCGTCTTCACGGGGAAGCCAATCGCGATGTGGTGCCGTTGGAAGAAATTTCTCCGGAACTGAAGAAGGCGGTACTTGCTATGGAAGATAGCCATTTCTATCAGCATCAAGGCATTAATCCCACCAGTATTGCTCGTGCCCTAGTCGTTAATTTGAGAAGCGGCGAAATCGAGGAGGGGGCTTCTACTCTCACCATGCAGTTGGTGAAAAATGTTTTTCTTTCCCCGGAAAAAACCTTTAGTCGAAAACTGGCAGAAGCGGTATTAGCCCTAAGAATGGAGCAAGTTTTTACCAAAGATGAAATTTTAGAAATGTACCTCAATACGATCTACTGGGGACACAATAACTATGGTGTGGAAACTGCCGCCCAAAGCTACTTCCAAAAATCAGCCGAGGAATTGAATTTGGCAGAAGCCACCATGATGGCGGGATTAATTCAAGCACCGGAACAGTATAGTCCGTTTGTGGACTATGCCGCCACCAAACAACGACAAGCCACCGTGTTAAATCGCATGGAAGAGATAGGCTGGATTACATCTCAAACGGCAGATAGCGCCATTGATGAACCCTTATTAGTTGGAAAACCCACGGCGTGGGAAGAAAGTAAACTGCCAGCAGTGACGCAAGCAGTGAAAGCGGAATTGAATGAACAATTCGGTAAAGAAGCAGCAACCGAGGGAGGATTGCGAGTCCAAACCACCCTTGATTACTTCTTCCAGCAAATGGCGCGAGAAATAGTTAAAAATGCCAATCAAGAGTTGCGCCGCCGAGGGCTGAATAGCCATCAAATTGCCCTGGTTGCAGTCGATCCCCGCACCCACTTTGTCAAAGCCATGGTGGGCAGTGTCAACTATCAAAACAGCCAATTCAATCGCGCTCTCAATGCTCGCCGTCAACCGGGGTCCTCGTTTAAGCCCTTCGTTTACTATACGGCGTTTGCCAGCGGCAAATATACCCCGAGTTCTACCATTAAAGATACCCCGGTGAAATATCGCGATGGTTCCGGATACTATCGTCCCAGAAATTATGGGGGCGGATTTGCTGGAACGATGAGTCTACGCCAAGCACTGGCTCAATCCCAGAATGTTCCTGCTGTGAAATTGGGTCAAAAAGTAGGATTAAACAATGTCATTGATGTCGCGAAAAAATTGGGGATGGAAAGCCCGTTGCAACCGGTTGTCTCTCTTCCCTTAGGTTCCGTTGGCGTTACCCCCTTGGAAATGGCAGGGGCTTATGCCACCTTTGCCAATAACGGTTGGCATTCCGATACGACTTTTATTGTTCGTGTCACTGACAGTCAAGGCAATGTCTTATTGAACAATCAGCCTGATCCGAAATTGGTTTTAAATCAGTGGGCTGTCGCTTCTCTCAATAGTGTCTTGCAAGATGTAATTCAGTCGGGAACTGGCACAAAAGCGCAAATCGGCCGACCGGCAGCTGGAAAAACCGGGACGACAACCTCAGAACGGGATGTTTGGTTTGTGGGCTATGTTCCGCAGTTGGCAACAGCAGTTTGGATTGGCAATGACAATTATCAGCCTTTGGGGTCCGATGTCACCGGCGGCGGCTTTGCTGCTCCGGTTTGGCGCCAATTTATGAAGAAAGCTTTAGTTGAAGAGCCGGTACAACAGTTTCCCTCGCCAAGTCAGTTTGAGCCTCCGCAACCGAGTTCAAATTAGCGATTTAGGTCTGCTTTCATCCGTTCTAGGGTTTGTTCCATTTGGTCGAACATTTGTTGCGGCGTCATGCCGAATTGCCCCAGCTGATTTTTCAGTTGGTCAACAGTCATTTGCGCCATGAAGTCTTCTGAGAGCTCAAACCGCTTCATAAAAATTTTATAGCGCTCTAACAATTCCTCCATGCGCTCGATATAGAGTTTTTTCCCCTCATAGTCAAACTTGCCGTATTTACTGCCAAGTTCCATCAGGGCTTGATAGTCTTCAAAGAGTTGTTTCGCTTCTTGTTGGACGACTTCTGAATCAAAAATTCCCATGACGATAATTGATTTTATACTGGATTGTAGCTATTACCTTTAATTCTAAGAGAAGAGAAACTCACCAGACAATTCGGTTTCCCGTATGATGTAAAGTGAAATGGGACAAGGGGAAGAAAGTCGTCCATGTTCTTCGAGGAACAAAAGAGTCAGAAATTCGCGATTGTTTTGGCGATTGTCAGTGCGATGACGCCACTTTCAGGCTGGCATAAGCTTTACTTGCAACAGTATCGGTGGGGATTGATTTATTTATTGGCTTCGGTGACGCTAACCCCGCAAGCCATGGATGAAATGCCGCTTTTGTCTTATTTCGGCGTCGCCCAAGCAGCGAGTTTGTTAGAAGGGATTTGGTATTTTTTACAGTCAGAAGAGGCCTTTCAACAACGCTTTTCTAGGGCAGAAGCGTCAGGAAGCTTAGACGGCAAGCGAGCAGAGGCAATCCATCCCCAAATGGTATCAGAAACAGCCCAAGCGATTCGTAAATTGGATCAGTTGCGTGAAGACGGGTTGCTTTCCGAATATGAATTTGAACAACAACGTCGTCAATTGATTGATGGGATTAAGAAATAAGTTATGGTGTCTTGGCATCCTCGTGTTCTTCGGCTTAAAGCGAAAATTAAAAATAATCCTTACTATCGGTTTCAGTCCCTTGAAGAAATCGCGATCGCGGCAGAGTTAAATATTGCCATTGAGGTAAATTCTGCCACCGTTGATGATTGGTTGCGTCTCCCCGGCATTTCCATTCGTCAAGCCCAAACCCTGACTAATTTAACTGCTGCCGGGATTCAATTTTTTTCCCTAGAAGACATTGCCGCTGCCTTAAATCTCCCTTTACATCGTCTCCAACCTTTTGCCCCCATTCTGAGTTTTCGTTTTAGCGATCCTGACAGTGAATTTACGCCCGCTTCTGTTAATCCCAATACGGCCACTGTTGAAGACTTAGCCAAGATTCCGTTTTTTGATCAACCCCTTGCCCAAAAAGCGGTTGAAAATCGCGTCAAGTATGGGAATTATGAGAATTTAGCCGATTTTCATCGACGTTTAGCGTTAGATCCCCAATTAACCTCTCAGTTAATGCACTATCTACGCTTTTCTAATTGATACTCCCCCAAAATGAGGGAGAAGCAATAAGATGATTCAGCCAGCATCAAAACGCAAGGGCTTGCCGCGCACCTCAGTGAACAGCTGTCGTTGATGGTAAGCGACTTGCCCGCCAACAATCGTCGTTTGCGGCCATCCCGTTAAATTCCAGCCTTCAAAAGGACTCCAACCGCACTTGCTGACAATATCTTCTCGCCGCACAGGATAGTAATGATTCAAATCTACTAAGACTAAATCGGCATCGTGCCCTGGCGCGATCGCGCCCTTATTGGGAATTCGATACGCCTTAGCGGGGGCGGCGGACATCCAGTTGCTGACTTGAGCTATGGTGCAATGGCCGGCTTTCGCTTGGGTTAACATCAAAGCTAGGGAAGTTTCGACTCCCGGCATTCCCGATGGGGCATGAGGATAGCCTTTCCCTTTTTCTTCCAGGGTATGGGGGGCATGATCGGTCGCCACAAAATCAAAAATGCCATCGCAAAGCGCTTGCCAAAGCACTTCATTATCATGGCGCGATCGCAGGGGAGGATTCATTTGCGCAAAGGTGCCAATGCTTTGATAAGCATCCGTATTCAAAAACAAATGCTGGGGCGTCACTTCTGCCGTTACCCAACTGGGTTTATCTTCCCGCAATAAGTCTGCTTCTTCGGCAGTGGAAACATGGAGAATATGTAGCCGTCGCTGATAGCGTTTGGATAGCTTGAGCGCTAATTGTGTCGCATTCAACGCTGCTTGGTTATCCTGAATTTGGGAATGGGTTGCCGGATCGGTTGCTCCCTGAAATTGTTTCTTGCGTTCCACAATCCGCGCTTGATCTTCGGCATGAACCGCAATTAACCGGTTGCCCCGAGCAAAAATCGGGTCGAGCTGTTCTTCTTGGGAAACTAATAATGCCCCATGGGCTGACCCCATAAAAATTTTAATGCCACAGGTAGGATGCACCGTTTCTAAGGCATCTAAATTATCGCCAGTGGCACCGACGAAAAAGCCATAGTTGACCAAACATTTTTCCGCAGCGCGACGGAGTTTATCATCCATAGCGGCTTGATCAATGGTGGGAGGACGGGTATTGGGCATTTCCAAAAACGAGGTAACCCCCCCTCTGGCGCAAGCACAGCCGGCGGTAAATAAATCTTCTTTATGTTCTAATCCCGGTTCCCGAAAATGAACTTGCGGATCGATGACACCCGGGAGTAAGGTTAAGCCTTCCCCATTGATTTCAAAGGAAGCCTCTTGTGATAGTTGGGATCCCACTTGCTGGATTTTGCCTTCAGCAATGGCAACATCGCCGCGTTCCAGGCGGCCATTCGGGTTTAAAATTTCTGCGTGACGAATAATTAGCTCAGTTGAGTCCGACATCGTTTCAGAAGTTCTACAATACAGTAAGAGATAACACCATTAATTGTATTAACACGTTGTTGCCCAATGCCGGAAAAAAACGCAGAAAATCCATGGATTGAAGGACTAAAAACTTTAGCGTTAAGCGCTTTTTTAGCGGTTGGCGTTCGCCACTTTGTTGCCGAAGCGCGCTATATTCCTTCCACGTCCATGTTACCGACATTGAAAATTAATGATCGTCTCATTATAGAAAAGGTGGGGTATCGGTTTAGTTCCCCCGAACGCGGCGATATTGTTGTATTTTCCCCCACTCAAGAATTAAAACGTCAGGGATACGATGATGCGTTTATTAAGCGGGTAATTGGTCTGCCGGGGGAAACCATCGCCGTTAAAGGCGGCATTGTTCATGTTAATGGTGAGCGCCTCTCGGAAAAGTATATTGCTGATGAAGCCGATTATCACTTTGGCCCTGTGACAGTTCCCGAGAATCACTATTTAGTGTTAGGCGATAACCGCAATAATAGCTACGATTCCCATTATTGGGGATTCGTTCCCCGCGACAAAATTATCGGTCGCGCTGCGGTTCGTTTCTGGCCGCTGGATCGCATTAGTGTGATTGATGACCCCTCCTACTCCCTTTCTAAGTAATTGGCAGCTTTTCAGCCATGGCAGGGCTGTTGCCGGTATAGTGGTTGAAGCGGTTTCATTGCTCCTTTAGAAGCCTTAAACCGTCTCCAGCCACTCGTAAATGCGATCCAGCTGTTCTAAAGTGACTAAGCCGTATTGCCAGAGCAGCATCGGCAAAGGATCAGTGTGGCGCTGTGAGTAACGCTGCGCGATCGCGATGGAATCATTGGAAATCGCAAGTTCTTCTCTCAAAAAGTGTAGGAATTTGGCATAAGTTGTTGGCATCATGGTTTTGACCTCCCTATAATTTTAGAGGTAGATTAAACACAAAAACTGAAGGAAAGATGAGTTGAACAGTAGAGGTTGCTGAGTTTTGGCTAGCTTTCCATGGGAATCAGGGATTTTAACCTGAAGTGAGCCTCATTTGGGGTTGTCTTAAAATTATTTTATAATTTTTGACAGTTGTCTTTTGGAGATTGCCAATTGACGTCCTAGCGCCGCTAGTTTCCCCGAATTCCAACTCAAGAAGAAAAAAAGGAAAAAGATGTTCCTCCCTTTGCGGATTAATTAAAAAGTTTATGTTAAATCCGTTAACAGCAGACTCTATCAATTGAGTGATCCTTAATGACCATGGGATCACCATTTCGAGAGAGAATCCGAGTTAGCGTTCCTAACGTAGGCAACTTTATCAGATCCCTTTTTCCGGGAGGAATCGTTGATGACACTGATAATACCTTAAATCAAGCATGGGAATTGTTAAATTTCATCAATTTTGCACCTGTTGCTCAAGACTGCTAAGACTTAAGCGAAAATTGATCGGGGAGAATTAGGGGAGTTAATGATTGATTATGCCTCATTTTGATATTCCATTGTCCTCCTGCCAAATCCATTAATTGACATCTTAAACGAACCATGAAATTAAATCAGCAAAAACGAACACAATTTTCGATTATTTCTTTTTTTATAATACTTGCAGCTGCCCTAACCTTATGGTTCTCTCCAAGCGCGATCGCGGCCCTAGAGGATGATCAGTATGATGGGAATATATTTGCCTTATATGCCGGGAATGGCTCGTTAGTCCCGCCAAAAGTGACCCTGGCCGAATCCTTGAGAGGGGGAAAACCCAGCCTGCTGGTGTTTTATCTGGAAGATAGCAAAGATTGTAAAGCGTTTTCGATTACCGTTTCTAAATTGCAACGGTATTATGGGCGAGCGGCAAGTTTCATTCCCATCAATGTGGATATGTTAGCCGATCAAGAGGGATTTAGCCCCACGGAAGCGGGTTACTATTATCGGGGGTTAGTGCCGCAAACGGTCCTTATTGATCAACAGGGAGAAGTGGTATTTGATGAAATTGGACAAGTGAGTTTTGAAACCATCGATAGTGCGTTTCGAAAGGTATTTGATTTAGTGCCCCGTTCCCAATCAAAAGAATTAAAACGTCGTCCGTTGAATAATCTCAATGTAGGACTGGAAGAGGATAACAGCGATAAGGAAGACAACTGAGGGGATTTGATGGGAGTCGTTTACCTCATTTCCTCAGTGAAGGCATGGAACAACTGAGTAAGAATGGTATTAGAAACCAGTAAGCCTTCGGGATCGCTTAATCGAAGCCGCCCCCACTGTTGACCGTTTTGTGGGGCCAAATCAACCCAATTTTGCTGACGGTATGGGGTTAGTACGTCAATAATCCTTTTTGCTTTGTCGGAACCGAATTGTTGCGCGATCGCGTCTAGATTTACCCCTTGCTGCAGTCTTAACCCCAGCATTAGGGTTTCCAATAACTGATCATGGGGATCCCGTTCCCAAACTCGATTTAAATCATTTTCCCGATGATTTAGCGTTTCCACCCAAGCATAATACTCGCGGCGCGTCCGAGGGCGAGTGACCCGTTTTCCCCCTAAAAAGCTGGTTGCCCCCATGCCAAAGCCATAGTAAGGTTGATTTTCCCAATAAACGCGATTGTGGCGGCATTGATAACCCGGCAGGGCATAGTTGCTAATTTCGTAATGTTCGTAGCCGGCTTGGGTTAACCGTTGCTGGGTCAGACGATACATGTCGGCCGCGGTTTCCTCGGGGGGCAAAGGCAGCTTTCCCGCTTCTGCTTGCCGTTCAAATGCCGTTCCCGCTTCAATAATCAAATCATAGCAAGACAGATGAGGAGGAGAAACCCTCAGGGCATTTTCCAGGGTATTTTCCCATTGGGCAAGGGTTTGGTTGGGCAATCCCGAGATTAAATCGAGACTAAAATTATCAATGCCGGCTTGTCTCAATTGCGCGATCGCGCGATTAATGTCATCATAACGGTGAGTCCGTCCGATTTGGGCTAATAAGTCATCCTGAAATGCCTGCACTCCCAAACTATAACGATTAATCCCCAACTGTTGATAAGATTTCAGTTGGGCGAGATCAAACGTTCCCGGATCGATTTCGATAGAAATCTCTGCATTCTCGGTAATGGCAAACGAGCGATCCAAGGTTGCTAGAATAGCGTCTAATGCTTCTATGGGCAGTAAAGAAGGGGTTCCTCCACCGAAAAATACCGTGTCTAACCCCGTTGCCGGAAATTCCCTAGCGGTGAGGACAATTTCCCGGCACAAGCTCTCCGCATAGCGTCTCATTGCCTGTTCTCGGTTTAAGCGGCCTCCTCCATCTCCCACCACTGCCACTGGAAAATCGCAATAATAACATCGCCGACGGCAGAAAGGAATGTGGATATAAGCAGCCCGAGTTCCAGAAATCATTAATGAATTATTATGCAAGCAATCATCAGTAGCCAATTCCCATCCTAAGGAAGATCATCACACAATATAACCCTTCACAATAGAAGTAAAGAAGCACAAAGCTATAATAGGAATTTATTCCTTATTATCATCATAATAGTGATTGTAATTTCTCTATTGGAGAAAAGCCATGATTGACGTCCTGATCGTTATTTTATTTGTTGTCGCAGCAGCTGGTCTCGGCTTTGGCAGTGTTGATTTGCTGCCGCCGCCGGTTCTTGCATCTGTCACCAATCTAGAAGCCCTGCGTTGGATTATTGCGAGTTTTACTGCCCTCATTGGCTTGGCTGTCGGGTTAACGGCGCAAAATACCTACCGTCGTCTCGAAAAACAAATTCGGCAAACGCCCATTGAAGTGATCTTAACGCGCTCAGTGGGATTAGCCATTGGGTTGTTAATTGCTAATTTAATGTTAGCCCCCATTTTTCTCTTCCCGATTCCAGAACAGTTAAACTTCATTAAACCGTTGGCAGCCATTTTAGGCAGTCTCATTTTTGGCTTTTTGGGGGTAACACTCGCCGATACTCATGGACGTACGTTTTTACGACTGATTAATCCCAATAGCATCGAATCGATTTTAGTGGCTGAGGGAACACTCAAATCAGCGAGTACCAAAGTGCTTGATACCAGCTGTATCATTGACGGACGTATTGAAGAACTCCTCAGCACCGGGTTTATTGAGGGACAAATTATTATTCCCCAATTTGTTTTGCAAGAATTGCAACAGCTTGCTGATACCGCCAATGATCAAAAACGCGTGCGAGGGCGTCGCGGCTTAGATATTCTCAAACGAATGCAGCAAGAGTATCCTGAACGGGTGGTTATCAATTACTCAGACTACGAAGATGTTTATACCGTAGATGCCAAATTGGTGCGCTTTACCCAAGACATTAATGGTGTTTTACTGACCAATGATTACAACTTGAATAAAGTTGCCGATCTCCAAAAAGTTTCGGTTCTCAATGTTAATGACTTAGCACGAGCGGTTCGTCCCATTTATCTCCCCGGAGATACCTTAGAGTTAAAAATCCTCAAACAAGGAAAAGAACCAGAACAAGGAGTTGGCTATCTTGAAGATGGAACCATGGTGGTTGTGGAAGAAGGACAAGAGTATGTGGGCGGTGAGTTGCCCGTGATCGTCACCTCTGCCTTACAAACCTCTGCCGGACGTATGATTTTTGCCAAGCCCCAAACCTCAGTTCCTGCCTAGGGCTAGGTCATCGCGAATCAGGAAGTTTCATGGTGCATTCCAAAATCAGTTTTTGGTTAACCACGGCATAGGGTTGGATTTTCAAGGCTTTTCGGAAAGCCGCGATCGCGTCTTGATAGTTTCCCAGGGCAGCGTGAGATAACCCTAACCCATGCCAAGCCCCAAAATGAAACTGATTTAAGTTTACCACTTGTAAACAATCAGAGCGGGATTTTTCATACTCTCCCAATAAATAATACAACACAGCCCGTCGATTTATCGCTTCTGCAAAAGTGGGATTGTCTTCAATAATGTCAGTAAGCAGGGCTTCTGCTTGTTGCATATTTCCCTGCTCAATCAGCTTTTGGGCGCGTTGCAACTGTTCTAGGCCCCACATGCCTTTTTGCTGAAACCAAATCCGCCATAATTGGGCAGTGGCATGTTGGCGAACTGTTTCGTCTTCGTGTCTTAAATTTTGTAATAGCTGGCTAAGGTTGTGATCCATTCTTTAGCACAATTGGCTTTGATCGCGTCTTTTCTCTATTGTGCCAATTTTTCTTGTCCCAGCTAGATCCCATTGGCAAGGGCCAGAAAAAGAAACATTGACCCCTGCCCAATGAGCAATCATTCCCTATGAATTCTGATCAGATTCTTGGTCTTTTTTCGTATCAACTTCGGGAATCCAATCCGGACGCTCTTGGCCTTCCCAACCTGCCGGGCGTTTCGAGTTATACCAAGCAATAGAGCCAATGGTTACTGCTGCAATAAAACCGACAATATAGACGAGTGTAAAAGAAATCGGAAAACCGCCGTTAGCTTCGGCAGCTGTCTCTGCTTGCATTAAAATAGTCATCGTTTTATTATCTCCTAATTCTATTAAGGAGAATCTTATCAAATAATCAAGGAGGGCTCGTCTATCTCCAGTGCAGTTATTTTAATTCTTTGATCCACTCCAACGGAAGCCAGCACGTTGGATTCGGGACTCAAACAGAAGTTGCGGGATAAGCCCGTCTGACACTTCCTAATCCCACAGACGGGA
>PXPI01000063.1 GCA_003021905.1 Cyanobacteria bacterium SW_9_44_58
GATTACAGAGGCAATGCTAAAAGTAACTAATCAAGATATTCGGAATTGGTTTACTCACTGTTGTTACTGTACCTTATAAATTCGAGAATTGCTATATTACATTGAAGTGAGTTCTAGAATAAAAGAAGAATATGAAAATGGGCAAGATTATTATGCTTTTCATGGTCAGAAATTAAAAGTTTTACCTTCTCACCCCCATGAATTACCAGCAGAACAGTATATTGAATGGCATAATGATAATTTTGTTGCTTAAAAAAAGTAGAGAAATGTAATTGCTGACATGGAAAATGGGCGTAGCAAAACTCCTCTCTAAACTCGGCGACAGAAAAGAAACAGCAAGAGACTTGGCTTATCGCTTGTACAGTCTCTGTGAGCGCAAAAACTGGGCACAAGACGCGATCGCGTACAATAGCTTAGTTACGGCTTGGCCAGAAATTACCCGTTTAGCCAGTGAATTCCAATCTCAATCTCCACAGCAAACTGCACTAGAGTTATAGGAAAAAGCAGTTGCCATGATTAACTATGATTACTCTTAATCTTGAACCCCATCTTCAACTTACGGACGAAACCTTTGAACAACTCTGTCGCAACAACCCCGACTTACGCCTCGAACGTACCGCCCAAGGAGAACTAATTGCTATGTCTCCTACAGGAAGTGAAAGCGGTCGTCAAAATTTAGGACTCAGCGCTCAGTTGTGGTTCTGGAATCAGCAAACAGGTTTAGGGGTAGCTTTCGACTCTTCTACTGGGTTTACACTTCCCAATGGGGCAATTCGCGCTCCCGATGCAGCTTGGCTAAAAAAAGAACGCTGGGAAACGCTTTCCTTAGAACAACGGCGTCGTTTTGCTCCTATTTGCCCCGATTTTGTGATTGAACTCCGTTCTCCTACCGATGAATTAGAAACGCTTAAAATTAAGTTGCAAGAATATATCGATAATGGTGCTAAACTGGGTTGGCTCATTGACGCTGAAACACGCCAAGTTTATATTTATCGCCCCCAAATTCCAGTTGAAGTGTTAGACCAACCAACAATTCTTTCTGGTGAAAGCGTCTTACCGAACTTTGAAATGGACTTACAACTGATCTGGAATAGGTGACATACTCCCCAACTAATCCTTCGATGTAGTTGGACGGGGCGTATAAACATCTGAGGAGACCTCAGATGAGAGCCCCTTGGCTTCTCAGTGACTTGGGCAAACCAACGTTAACTGAGCTGTTTGACTTCCCCGGATGCCCCTCGGTGGAAGGTTCTTCAGAAAATTAATTCTGCACAAAATTAGTAGGTGGCGATTAGCTCTTAGAAATTTAAGCCTACTTCCCCTATTATACCGCAAATGGGCTGATTCATGAGGGGCTGTGTGCGGAATCGCATTCCGTCCTCACCTTCGCTCCGGCCTGAAAGCCCCGTCTACGACTAAATTAATTCAAATTGAGGCGAGACCCCGCGTCGCCGAAAGGCGCAAGGGAATGCTCGCCGATGTCGTCGTAGGATTCTCAGCCCTCTGGCTACAACTATGCACATTGCTTTTTTATCTTAATGTATGGTGACACTCCAACTCCAAAAACTCGACATTCCGCTTGGTCAACGGTTACTGCTTCAGGAGGTTGACTGGAAAGAATTTGAAGCGATTTTAGGAATTGAACTTGTTCTAATTGTGGAACAGAACATGATAGAGACATCAACGCTGCTATTAACCTCTCCAGATGAGGGTCTGCGACTTATTTCCTGCGGGACGCGGGATGAAGCCTATCGCCCAGATGTAAGACCTAACCGTGGAGGACGAAAGAAGTCCACGGTTGGGCTGTCTGTTGGGTAAGAAGCTCCTCACTAAAGCTCCGGTTCTACATCACGTAAGTGATTAGAAGTGGGTAGTTCACAAGTTGATGTTACTTCCAAAACTCAGTTAGAGGCTTATCTGCAGTTAGGTGTTCCTGAACTTTGGGTTTATGAAGAAAATGAACTAAAAATTTACATTCTAGAATCCAATCAATATCAACAAAAGGCAATTAGTCCGACTTTTTTACAACTTCCAATTCCGTCTATAATTGCTGAAGTTTTAGATCAAAGTCGAAAAAAAGGAAGAAGTCCAGCCTTAAGAAATTTTCGTAAACAGATTGAAGCGATGATTGAAACTTAGGAAATTGACAACTTACACGTTTATTGTGCTTTCGGAATTATTAATTTTAGAATAGAAAAAAACTCTCATGACCATCAGTAACCACGAACGTGTCGGCCGCGCCCTCAAACTTCTCCACCAAGGACTTTATCCCTATTTTGAACGGGAAATGGCAACCCATTGCAGCAAACAGTGGATTCTTCGGGTAGCCAGTTATTTGGATCAGGATAGCGCCACGGCTAAACAAACCATTCAAAATGACCTTTACGAATTTCTAAAATTAATGTGGAGCGAGTGGAACGACGTTTTCCGCAAAACCCTTGGTCCGGCGGAACGGAGTCTTCTTGCTGAATGCCGGGAAATTCGCAATAAATGGGCTCATAATTCCACTGTCTCTACGGATGATACCTACCGCGCTCTTGATAGCATTGGTCGTTTTCTGTCTGCGGTATCTGCCTCGGAAGCGGATCAAATTGAAAAGCAAAAACAAGAATTATTGCGAATTCGCTTCCAAGAACAGGCTCGCCGGGAAACACGCCGGGCTGCAATAACGCCAACTGAAGGAGAACCAACGGCAGGATTAAAACCTTGGCGTGAAATTGCCACGCCTCACCAAGATGTCGCTTCGGGGTACTATCAACAAGCCAAATTCGCTGCCGATTTATGGCAAGTTTATCTGGATGAAGGTTCTGACGAGTATCGCGATCCCACTGAATTTTTTCGACGCACTTATCTCACTGAAGGCTTAAGGCAATTACTGAGTAAAGCCCTCCTGCGATTAAGTGGGAATGGCGGTGACCCGGTAATTGAGCTACAAACCAATTTCGGCGGCGGGAAAACTCATGCCATGTTGGCTTTGTATCATCTATGTAATGCTTTGAAGATTAGCGATCTCCCCGACACGGAACCCATTTTTCAAGAAACTGGTTTGCAGGAACCCCCTCAAGATGTCAATGTTGCTGTTTTGGTGGGGAACAAATTGCAACCTAGCGGGATTGAACCTTATAGTGCCCAACACCGTAGCCAAAATCGGCCTTTCATTAAAACGATTTGGGGCGAGTTAGCTTGGCAGCTTGGGGGTGCCGAAGGGTATGAGTATGTCCGCAATGCGGATGAATCGAGATGCCTCTAAAATTGCGGATGAAGTCGTTCAGCACTTAACGGCTTTAAGCGGCGCAGAGGTAAAAATCACCCTTGAAATCGAAGCGGAAATTCCCGATGGTGTTCCTGACGATGTGTTTCGGACAGTCATGGAAAACTGTAAAACGCTTAAGTTTAAAAATCAATCGTTTGAACCGGAATAATGGCACATATTGTTGGTTATTACACCGACAAGCAGTGGAAGTTACCTAAGCCAGTAGGTTGCCCTACTGACTCGGCTCCAGAACGGTGCGTGATAGTTTCCCATCACACCGCTCCTCATCAACGAACACTAACCTTA
>PXPI01000064.1 GCA_003021905.1 Cyanobacteria bacterium SW_9_44_58
GAGTGAAGCTCTGATTCACCTTGCTATGACTCGTCTCATGCTGAAACGGTTAGCTTGCTCTTGAGCTAAGCTTAATGTTTATTTTAGGAACAGTCTCTATTATCGGGAAAATATTTATAGCAATTCTCACTCTAATGAGATACGCTTTGAACTGAACCAATTAAGTAAGTAATTAAATTTTGTCATAAGCCTTAATCAGTCAATGTTGCTACTGTAGCTCGTGAGTCCAAGAACTGCTATATCTTGGTTAGTGGTTTATTGGTTATCCAAATTTTCCTAAAAAACTTTAAAGGAATAGACAGGAAAACGATCAAACTAGAATAGCAAGTGACGAATAACGAATTATGGATAATTAATAATTCCTTCTTGTTCTAAGACTTTTGCTAAGCGCAACAGCAAGGCTTCGTTGTAGGGAGAAGCAATAATCTGCACCCCTAACGGAAGATTCCCTGCGTGATACATGGGAACTGATAAAACCGGTAATCCCACAAAAGAAATCGGTTGCGTAAATCGTCCTAAATGGGGACGCACTTCGACATTTTTTCCAGCAATTTCTACTGTTTTTTGTCCTAATTTGGGCGCCACACAAGGGGTCGTCGGTGCCAAAACAATATCAAACTGTTGAAATATTTGCTTGAGTTGATCGCGATACCAACTGCGAAACCGTTGGGCTTGATGATACCATTGGCTGGGAATCAATGCCCCGGCAAAAAAGCGATCGCGGGTTGCCGGATCAAAATCTTGAGGGCGGGATCTTAATGCGGATAAATGTTGGGACGCCCCTTCAGAAGCGGTAATCAAGTAAGCGGCGGCTTTAGCGCGATCGGATTCCGGTAGGGTAACTCGTTGATTCGTACCCAATATCCGAGCCAGTTCTTCAACCACCGCTAGTGCCTCGGAATCGGCTCCTTCAGCAAAATATCCATCGGCAACAGCAACGCGCACATCGCGAATCCCTAAATTTAGCTGGGGCAAACAAGGCTCTGGGGGATGTTTTGTAGAAACCGGGTCCCTGATATCCTCTCCTTGGAGTAAATCCATTACTGTGGCTAAATCGCGCACCGATCGCGTAAAAATGCCAATTTGATCAAGGCTATCGCTTAATAAGACTGTTCCTACCCGAGAGAGTCGCCCATAAGTTGGTTTTAGCCCATAAATGCCACATAAAGCTGCTGGAACGCGCACTGAACCATTGGTGTCAGATCCTAATGCCAAAGGCACTAACCCCGCTGCCACTGCCGCTGCAGAAGCCCCAGAAGAGCCGCCGGAAATGCGCGAGGGATCATGAGGATTCGGGGTTGCCCCGTAATGGCTATTTTCAGTTACAAAGCCATAGGCATATTCATCCATGTTTAATGCTCCCACTAAAACCCCTCCTGCTTGTTTTAAGCGCGCTACTGCCGTGGCATCTTCTTGGGCAACAGGATTATCTTCATTAATTTTTGCCCCTGCTAAGGTCGTCATTCCCGCAATATCAAACAAATTTTTCACAGCAAAGGGAACACCTGTCAAAATTCCCAAGGGGGTTCCTTGCTCGATATTGCGATCAATGATCTGAGCTTGTTTTCGAGCGGAGTATTGGGTAATTGCGGTAAAACAATTCCGTGAGGAATTTTCTTGTTCAATTTGAGCAAGGGTCGCTGTAATCACGTCCGTTGCTGTGGTTTTACGATGGCGAATCGCCTGGGCAATGGCAACCGCATCCAGGGTTTTCCAATCCGCATCCATAGGGAAACCCCCCAATTGCTTCACGCTTTCTGACTATACCATTATTTCTTGTTTTAGCGATTATTATTGCCAATTTGCTCTTCCCAAGCTGTTGATTTCAGCAACCGCATTTCAATGCGGCGACGGCGTTCGTTTTCGGTGGTATCAGCAGAGGTATCTAGGGTATGATTGGGTTTTAACATTTGCCCGGCAGAATAAGGCAGGAAGTATTTAATTTGAGTTAACTTGCCTTCTTTTTGGGCTTGTTTCAGATAACGGATAATAGAAAGGGCGCGCATCATCCCTAAATCGAGATTGCTGCCGGGAACCAATTGGGGCGTTTGTTGTTGGTTAAAGGCCTGAATTAAGTTTCCATCGAGGTTAGAGCGTCCGCTATTGACGGGTAAACTATCGGTATGTCCGATAACTTCGATCGCGTCGCAATTACAACGTTTGCTTTGTCGATCTAACAAGGGAATAATTCTTTCCTCTAAGACTTGTTTAAAGTCATCCGAAATTTCAGCTGAACCGACGGCAAAGCGATAATTTTGGTTTTGCTCCGATAAAATAACAATAGGCGGATTATCTGGCTTCTGAGCAACTGTTGCTCTAGCTTGTTCCAGTTTTGCCTTAAGTGCTTCTACTTTTTCTTCTAGGGCAGAAACTTGTTCAGCTTGCTCTCTTGCTTGGGCTAACTGTCGTTTTAATCGAGGAACTTGCTCTGCTGTTTCTTGTGCTTTCGCTAATTTTTTTTCTAATTCTGGAACTTGACTTGCCACTCTTTCGGTTTGGAGTAAGTCTAAGCGTAACAAAATAAAAAATATAACGAAAATAAACGCTAAAAAAGAAAAAATTTCGGAGTATTTTAGAAATTTCGGATTCATACCAAAGAATGGTGCCTTATTTTAATTTTGATCGTTTTATAGCAATTCTCACTCTAATGAGATACGCTCTGAACTGAACCAATTAAGTAATTAAATTTTGTCATAAGCCTTAATCAGTCAATGTTGCTACTGTAGCTCGTGAGTCCAAGAACTGCTATAAAATCTAATTTCAATAAAAAATTAGGTAAAATATGTAAAAATGAAACCAATAATTAATTATTGATTATTTTTAATCGAAGTAATATAGTCTAATAAATTCTCTAATTCACTCATTAATGTCCGCGACTCATTCAAATATTGAGCAGTTCGCCTAGCTGACTGACCTACTTCCGCTAAATTATTCGTTGCTAAGTCACTATTGCTTTTTAATTGGGAAAAACTATCCAATAACGGTTCTAGCGTTTTCATTTCTTCGGTAGTCCGACTTAATAAATTATCCAATTCTTGTAATCGTTCTGTGGATTGCGTAAATAATTGGTTTAATTCTTGACTCGCTTGCGTATTGGTATTTAATAATTCATGATGGAAATTTTGGGTCTCTTCCATGATTTGGGATTGGATATCTTGATGTTTTTTGAGGAGATTCTCTTGTTCTTCTTGTAATTGTCGATAACTCCGATACACTTGTGTCATAGTACTTAAGTAGGTACTGTGTATTTCTTGAACCGCTTCAGTAAAGCCTTTAATTTCATCAACCAATTCCTGGAACTCTGATTTAACCCGTTTCTTTTCATAGTTTTCCCCTAAACTGGCAATTTCTCCCCCTAGCAACCAACCGACAATACTAGTTGATAGTGCGCTTCCCAAAGGATATAAGACAGCATTTAATTCTCCCTGATCAAAACTGCTTTCCCCTAATAAAATTAGCGCCGATGCAAAGCCGATTAAGGTATGCAGATATCCTGCGGTTTGAATGCGGTTTCCGGCTTCTTCTTTCAGAGAATTTGGTAGAAAGAAAAATCCCCAAATGACTAAAATTAGTAAGTGAGATAAGCCTTCAATGAGTAAAATTTCTGTAGAAAAAATTTGGCTAATGGCAATAACCATGCCAAGAATAATTCCGACGACATAAACGAAGGTAAAACCAGCTAAACTAGATTGAGAATACGGCATTGATTTACTGGGTTAATCTCTGGACAATTTTCTCTAACTCTTGATTGCTTTTCTGATGCCAAAATTGAGCTAATTGATGTTGTTGCTTCTGATAATGGCGCGGTTGGCGTTGTTCTAACAGTTCAATAATATCTAACGCTCGCTTAAATGCAAATGCCGTCGTTTTGAATTCTTCCAAGTTGTGAGTTCTTGCCCCTTCATATAAAGGAAATTCATTAATTGTACTGGTCTCTAAGTTATGGGATTCATCAATTGCCATCAATTCTTTAAAGATGCTTTGACACAGTTGTTGCTTTTGCGGATCTTGAATTAAGGTTTCATAAGACAGATTTAAAGCATTAAGAAACGTTGCTACTGCAGTAAACGGATCACAATAGGGAAGTAAACTTTCTAAGCGATTGGGAAGATAGTAAACATTAACTTGTTTGAGAATGAGTTCAGCACTGCGGCGTTTTAAGGGAAAAATCGCCGTGTTATCAGATGTTTGTAATTGAGTTTGTTGGGCAAATAAGGAACAGTGATACTGTTCGAGAAAACGCAAAGCAGTGTTTTCGGTAGCAGCAGCATTTTCTGTGTGATTTTTCTCCCAAATGTTGGGAAAAAATGGGCGCGATCTCTGTTTCGCTTGCGTAATTCGAAGGCTTAATTCCTTAAAGAATCGACTCATCCAAGATTGATCATTCATAAGCAAGTTAAACGCCCTGTCAGAGAGAATGGCGATTTTCTTCTTATTTCACTTTGTGCTAGCCTAGCCGATCATCTAGACAACTCACCAATTGGCAGCTGGACTTATTTTGCTAGACTAATTACCATCATCAACAGATGGAACAACAATACAAGTGACTATGTTTCAAACGCGAGTGGGAACCATTGCCGCTAATGGATTTCGAGAAGTCATTCGCGATCGGATTTTATATTTTATTGGTTTTTTTGCCCTACTCATGGTACTTGCCCTGCGCATTTTTCCAGAAATTTCTGTGGGCGCTGGTGACAAAATTTTACTGGATCTCAGTTTAGGGGCAATTGGCTTACTCGGTGCCGTCGTTGCAATTTTTGTGGGAACTGGCTTGATTAATAAAGAAATTGAAAAGCGCACTGTTTTAGTGTTAATTCCCAAACCCATTACCCGCGCTGAATTAATGATTGGGAAACATTTAGGCTTATCAGCAGTGTTAGCGGTATTGGTAGCCGTTATGGGCATTATCGGCTTTGGTTTGCTGAGTTGGAGCGGGATTAGTTATCCCCTAGGCGCGATCGCGCTCTCTTTAGTTTATCTTATGATTGAACTTTCCCTGCTAGTCGCTGTTGCCCTGTTATTTGGCGTTTTCACCAGTTCCATTCTGGCAACGCTGCTTTCCTTCGGCGTTTATTTAATGGGGCATTTCAGCCGGGATTTGCTCGATTTAGGCAACATTAGCGACAACCAAAATATTAAAGTGTTAACCGAGACACTTTATTTAATTTTGCCGGATTTATCCCGTCTCAACTTTCGCAACGAAGCCGTTTACGGATTGCTGCCCAACGCTACAGAATTGCTTAGCAATGCAGTTTATGGGATTGTCTATACCATTCTTCTACTTGCGGTGGCTACCCTGATCTTCTCTCGCCGTCAATTTTAGGCTTCCCTTTAAAGTAGAAATTAAAGGACGCAGCAAACTTATTAAACCATGGATAAGCTAACCCATCTCAAAACCTTGTTGCAGGAAATGGAACAGGCATTAATCGCCTACTCCGGCGGCATTGATAGTACCCTTGTGGCAAAAGCGGCTTATGACGTTTTAGGGGATAAAGCCCTAGCAGTAACTGCCGTGTCTCCCTCTATCCTGCCCGAAGAATTGGAAGAAGCCAAAATTCAAGCCCAAACCATTGGCATTCCCCATGAATTAATTGAAACTCATGAGATGGATGATCCCAACTATACTTCCAATCCCGTAAATCGATGCTATTTTTGTAAAAGTGAATTGCACGATACCCTAAAGCCCATTGCCCTCAGCCGCGGTTATCCTTATGTGGTAGATGGGGTAAATGCCGATGATTTACAAGATTATCGCCCTGGCATTCAAGCGGCAAAAGAGAGGGGAGCGCGTTCCCTATTGGCAGAAGCGGGAATTACGAAAGCTGATGTGAGAGAATTGACTAAGCAATTAGAACTTCCTTGGTGGGATAAACCCTCGCAACCTTGTTTAAGTTCTCGCTTTCCCTATGGGGAAGAAATTACCATTGCCAAACTGCAACGGGTGGGAAGGGCAGAAGTTTATCTGCGTCAACAAGGATGGATCAATATTCGGGTAAGATCAGACGGTGATACGGCACGAATTGAACTTCCCCCAGACAAGATTAAAGACTTTGTGATGGAAACTGATTTATCGCAACTGACTGAGAAGTTTCAGGAATTAGGATTTTTGTTTGTCACCCTTGATTTAGAAGGATATCAAAGCGGGAAACTAAACCGAGTGTTGGAGAACGCTGCTTTAGGATCACAGTAAATTTGCCAGCTATTCCACAGGATCTTTGCGCCATTAAGCAGTTTTTGCAGTTGGGTAGAGAATCCCAATTCTAGAACGCTGCGATCAAAGTTTCCTAAAATGGAACAATAGTCAAACAAAGTATTGTGTCAAACTCTTTTAAAAAGCGCCCTATGACTTCTTCTTTAACACCGGATATTAAAACCAATCAATCTCAATCCCTTTCACTTCCTCGCCGCCCGCGCCGTTTGCGCCGCAATGCCGCCTTGCGGGAAATGGTGCAAGAATCCCATCTTCATGTGGAAGACTTAATTTATCCCCTATTTGTGACAGAAGGGGAAAATACCCGGGTGGAAGTGCCTTCCATGCCAGGAAGTTATCGCTATACCCTTGACTTGTTGCTGGCGGAAGTGAAAGAAGCTTATCAATTAGGCATTCGCGCGATCGCGCTCTTTCCTGCTCTCCCGGAAGAAAAAAAAGATGCCACCGGCACCGAAAGCTATAATCCCAATGGCTTAGTGCAACGGACAATTCGTGCGATTAAAGAAACTGTCCCCGACATGTTGGTTATTACTGATGTTGCCTTGGATCCCTTTTCCAGTCAAGGCCATGATGGCATTGTCAGTGACGATGGGGAAATTCTCAATGATGAAACTGTGGAAGTTCTAGTGAAAATGGCGGTTTCTCAAGCCGCCGCCGGTGCTGACATGGTTGCCCCGTCTGATATGATGGATGGCCGTATTGGGGCAATTCGAGAGGGATTGGACAACGCGGGCTATACCAATGTTGGCATTCTCGCCTACTCGGCTAAGTATGCTTCGGCTTATTATGGCCCATTTCGGGATGCCCTTGATTCAGCACCGAAATTTGGGGACAAGAAAACTTATCAAATGAATCCTGCCAATGCCAAGGAAGCCCTGACAGAAATTGAATTAGATATTCAAGAAGGGGCAGATATGGTAATGGTAAAACCGGCGTTAGCCTATCTCGATGTCATTCATTTGGTGCGTGAAAATACAAATCTTCCTGTCGCAGCCTATAACGTCAGCGGTGAATATTCCATGATCAAAGCTGCTGCTGAAAAAGGGTGGATTGATGAAGAAAAAATTGTCATGGAAACCCTTACCAGTATGAAACGTGCCGGGGCAGATTTAATCCTGACTTATTTTGCGAAACAAGTTGCCGAATCATTAGCAAAATAAATTTCTTGCCTGACAAAAACTAAGAAGGATTTTGCCGAACCCCCCTGCGGAAGGGGGGCATAAGGAGTGAGAAATGGCAAAAAATAAAAAATTTCCGTACCTGGTTGGCTCTAAATGGACAGCGCAACAAAAAACATGGGGATGGCGACATTTTGAAGTCGTTAACCGTAAAAATCAAGGAAAATGGGTATTTGCAGAACTGGTTGCTTCTTGTGATAAAAACGTGCGATTTTGGATTAATGCGCAACAACTAAAAGACACGGATTTATGGCAACCGGGTTGGAAACCGCTGAAAGAATTATAACTGATTAATAACCAATTGATTAATGAACGAGCCTCGTTTAGCGACGCAAATTGAAGCCATTTTGTACTTAAAAGCACAACCTCTTTCTATCAAAGAAATCAGTGAGTATGCCAACTGCGATCGCGCTCAAGCTGAGGATGCCATCTTAGAATTAATCTCGGATTATGCCCATCGCGATAGTGCCTTAGAAGTCGTAGAAACTCCCAACGGCTACAGTTTACAACTGCGAGCCACGTATCAAAATCTTATGCAAGATTTAGTCCCAGCAGAATTAGGAGTGGGAGCATTAAGAACGCTGGCCGCGATCGCGCTGAAAAATCCCATCCTACAAACTGATTTAATCGAGTTGCGAGGCAGCAGTGCCTATCAACAAGTTCAAGAATTAGTAGAACTGGGATTAGTACAAAAGCGCCGTGAAGGACGTTCTTACTGGATAGAAGTCACTGAAAAATTTTACCAATACTTTGAAGTGGATGATAGTGAGCTACTTCCTTCAAATCGAAGATTATGAAGGGAGCTTCCTACCCAATAGGCGTGCTTTTCTACTCCTAGGAATAGAGAAGTCTTACCCCAAGGCAATAGGCGAACAGCCCAGCTCCTGAGCTTTATCTATAATGGGATGGTAGAAAATCAAAATTCCTTTTTACTCATGGCTTGGTTTTTGCCGAAAGTGTTCCCCATCCAGAACTTCTATTATTGTATCACAAATGTTCTCATTCATGAGGGGCTAAGTGCGGAATGCGATTCCGCACCTTGTGAGGGTTTAATTCGGAGGAAACCTCCGAATGTAAGAGACCCGAACCGAAGGAACGCCCCGTCTCACCACCAAATCAGAGATTATGGCGGGAGACTTTTGAGAACGGCTAGTTAAAGAAATTTAAGAAGCGAATTATCCAGCAAAAATCGCGTTGACAGTCGTTTAACTTATATTTTACTGTTATTGTTACCTGATCAAGGATAAACCTTAATATCTATCAGTTCTTCGTACCACTTATTCAAACTTTAGTGACTTTTACTCTAGATAATCTAATTTTAGATCACTGTTATCACCAAACAATGGGAAATTTCACCGATTATCGTTACAAAATGTATTATGTGATACAGAAAAAATAACGTAAAAAATACAGAATTTTGGCAACTCCGATGATTAAATCGAATAACGACAGTTGTCAAATTGGCGTTTTTTTTCAAGCTCTTGGTTATAAGTTTTAGATTCGATAATCGTTATATGAGGAAAATTTGGTAATGATCTCTCAAGTCAAGCAAAGAAAGAACAAGGAAGTAACTCCTAATCAAAAATTGCTTTGGGATTCCCCTTTACTACAACCTTTACGAGTAATTACTCGGTTGTTATCTCCCTCCTGGCTAGCTTGTATCCCGCTTACAGCTTTAATTGTTGTTCTTTGGCACACTGCAGCGGCAGCGCAAGGGGTTGATTCTTTTGAGCCGCCTCAGAGTGTCGAGGAACTAACCACTGTTCTTGACTCGATTTTCTTGACCATTGCAGCGGTGCTTGTCATCTTCATGCACGTCGGTTTTGCAATGCTGGAAGCAGGATTTAGCCGTCAGAAAAATACGGTTAATATTCTTGCCAAAAATATACTTATCCTCAGTTTGGGAACTATTGCTTATTGGGCAATCGGTTTCGCTTTCATGTACGGTCAAGGCAATCCCTTTATTGGACTCAGCGGTTGGTTCCTATCAGGAGGGCCGGAAACTTACGGACAAGACCCTTATCCGGCAAGCGTTCCGGTTTCGATTAACTTCCTGTTCCAAGTTGCCTTTGCAGCAACCGCAGCGACGATTGTCTCCGGTGCCGTTGCCGAGCGGATTCGATTAGGTCCTTTTATGATCTTTACCATCCTTTTGGTCGGTATCTCCTATCCAATTACCGGACATTGGGGTTGGGCCGGCGATGGCTGGCTTGCGACAATGGGATTTTCCGACTTCGCCGGTTCTACCCTAGTTCACTCAGTCGGCGGCTGGGCAGCCCTTGTTGGTGCAGCGATTCTCGGTCCACGGGAAGGTAAATATCGAGAAGATGGCGGCAGCAATGCGATTCCCGGTCACAATATGGCCCTTGCGACCTTGGGCGGTTTGATTCTTTGGATCGGTTGGTTCGGTTTCAACCCCGGCTCAGAACTGGCGGCAACTGCTAATGTTCCCTATATTGCAGTAACGACTAATTTAGCCGCAGGTGCTGGGGCAATTGCTGCAACGCTAACCTCCTGGGGTAAGGATGGAAAGCCAGACTTATCCATGATCATTAATGGTTTCCTGGCTGGTTTAGTCTCCATTACTGCTCCTTGTGCCGGCGTTACTTATCTTGGAGCCATCATTATTGGCGCTATTGGCGGCTTCATTGTCGTTTTATTCGTTACCTTCATTGAACGCATGAAGATTGATGATCCAGTTGGGGCCATTTCAGTTCACCTAGTGTGTGGTGTCTGGGGAACTTTATCCGTGGCTATTTTCAATCCCGAACTTGCCGGCCTCCAACAGTTTGGCATTCAAATTGTTGGTATTGCAGCCGTTGGCGCTTTTACAGTCGTCTTAAGCGCCATTTTCTGGTCAGTGATCAAAGCGATTATTGGGATTCGCGTCAGTGTGGAAGAAGAAATCCAAGGCTTGGATATCGGCGAACACGCCATGGAAGCCTACAGCGGCTTTGTTAAAGAAGCTGATGTTCTCACCGGCGGCAAAACCGCTTCCATGAGCAGTCGCGGTGGCGAATTTCCCCGTAGTTCCGAAACTTAACAATTCACCTCAATAATGGTTGTTTTATCCTTATCCCCCAAATTTTGGGGGATTTTTTGTATCTTAATGCAACGAGAAGATTCCCATTATAGGCCGTGAGAGTTCAAGTCTTTCCACCCCCACTGTTTCAGCTTTTCAGCGAGTCGGGAAAACTAAAAAAGTAGGTTTTAACGGCTAAATAATACAATTTAGGGGCAACTTGCTAAGATAACTGATGTTGTCTGCAAATCGAGTCAGGTTATGGAAGCGGAAGTTTGGTATCGCCCTCTGGTGTGGATCGACTATCGGCTGGCAGTATTGTTTACCGTGCTGATGCCCCTCATTCTATTGCTTTGGGCATTTATCCAAAAAGCGCAAACCTTGCAAAAGCTATTGGTCATTTACTGGCGGGTTTCCAGTTTGCTGATGATTGCCGTTTATCTCATGATTCCCGAATGGGCATGGGGATTTGGATATTTAGCCGGTTTTTTCGCTCGGGTTTTAATTCCGATTTCCCTATGGTTTTGGGCGGATATTAATGACGATATTGTTGATCAACCGCAACGCCCGTTTAAGTTTGCGTTTACTGCTTGGCGCTGGGCTGTAACCGTCTATTGTACCTTGGGGGCTTTGGTGAATCTTCCCTTTTTCGCCTGTGCGTTTTCTGAGGAGTTCCAACAACACCCCTATTGTCAAGTCTGGTTAGAAGCGCCGCAACTTTATAAAGTGTGGTTTCATCCCAATTCTACCCCAGGGTTTTTAGGGGTATTAGGCATGATCGGATTAGCAGTTTATGTGGCTTCTCTGGCCTATTTTGTCATTGTTCGTTTAGCCAAAGAAGGACGGACAGCAATGCAGGAGGATTAATGAGTACCAAAGAAAAACGCTTGGAACAATATACCCTGAAATATCCTCAGGAAGTACTATTGCTAGAAGTAGAAACTGATGGAGAACAGGATCGGATTTTAATTTTTAAGGGCTTTTCCAGTTCTTTAACGGGGGCGACTGCCTATGATCCCGATGTTCCTGTGTTATCGGAAGCGGCAAATATTGTCGCCGTCGATCGCGCCCAAAGTCCCTATTCTCCTGATAATCCTCAATATATCGAACAAGGTATCTCTTGGGAAACCATGGAAAAGCGGCTCACAGACTTAGGTCTCTAAAGCAAGTCCTGCTAAATTATGGTATCGTCCAGATTAAATGATTTGGTGTGAGGAATTCGTATAATGGTTGTTTCAGTAGCTTCTCAGTCTTTTCTAAATTTACCGGCGCTTCCTAATAATCCCTTATTTGGCACTGATGGCATTCGCGGTGAAGCTGGAAAATTATTAACTCCCCCGTTAGCCTTAACTATTGGTTATTGGGCAGGGCAAGTCTATCAAGAAGAATATGGAAAAGGCGCGATCGCAATCGGGCAAGATTCCCGCAATTCCAGCGATATGTTAGTAATGTCCCTCAGCGCCGGGTTAACCGCATCGGGATTAGAGGTATGGAATCTCGGCTTGTGCCCGACGCCCTGTGTTGCCTTTCTAACTGCCAATACAGATGCCATTGGCGGCATTATGGTGTCAGCGAGTCACAACCCCCCTAAAGATAACGGTATCAAGTTTTTTACAGCACATGGAACCAAATTCGGAAAAAGCCAAGCCAGGGCAATCGAAGCAGGATTGCGCGGAAATAGATACGCCCTGGCATCCAGTACTTATTGGGGAAGACATTATTCCCGGCAGGAACTGGTACAACAATATGCCGCCGCCTTGCAACAGTCTTTACCGTATCATCGTCCCTTAACCGGGTTAACCGTTGTGCTGGACCTTGCTTGGGGCGCTTGTGTCCATGTTGCCCCATCTTTATTCCAAGCCTTGGGAGCAGAAGTCATCTGTTTTCATGATACTCCCGACGGCGATCGCATTAATGTCAACTGCGGTTCCACCCATCTCCATGTTTTACAGCGAAAAGTATGCCAAACCGGCGCTGATATGGGATTTGCCTTTGATGGAGATGCCGACCGCGCTTTAGCCGTAGATAGTCAAGGGCGCGCCGTTGATGGAGACTATATTCTCTATTTTTGGGGCAAACGTCTGAAAGATCAGTCTCAACTTCCCAATAATTTACTGGTGGCAACAGTGATGGCCAATTTAGGCTTTGAGCGTGCCTGGGAAGAAAGCGGCGGGCGTTTAGTCCGCACCCCTGTCGGCGATCAGCATGTCCAAGTCCAAATGTGGGAAACTGGGGCGATGTTAGGCGGCGAACAATCCGGTCATATTATCTGCCATCACTATAATTGCACTGGTGATGGGGTACAAACGGCGCTCCATTTAGCTTGCTTAACCCATTACTTTGGAATGTCTCTAAGTGAGATGCATGATGAGAGTTTTGAGACTTATCCGCAGTTATTGAAAAATGTCCGTGTGGAAGATGCAGAACGACGTTGTGCTTGGCAGGAATGCGATTCCCTGCAAAGCGCGATCGCGCAAGCCGAACAAGCCATGGGCGACCAAGGACGAGTGTTAGTGCGGGCATCAGGCACAGAACCGCTAATTCGGGTAATGGTAGAAGCAGCGGAACTGGAAACTGCCAATTATTGGAGCAGCTATTTAGTAGATACAATACACCAACATCTGATCCCTTAGGTAGGCTGAGCAATTCTAATTGACACTCATGATTCTTGATCTATGATAGCTGTGAATGTGCGTCGATTTAAGGTCCCTTATTCGTGAATATTTTATTTGTCCACCAAAACTTTCCTGGCCAATATAAACATCTTGCCCCCGCTATGGCGCGACAAGGCAACATTGTAGTTGGGCTTGGCGAGGCACAAAATATTAAAAAACAGGGAACCCAAGCTTTGTCTCAGGCAGGAATAAAAGTCGTTGGCTACAACACGCCCAAAGGAGCATCTCCTTCAACTCACCATTATATTCGGGGATTGGAATCTGGCGTTCGACGCGGTCAAGCGATTGTTCGCGCTACGATGCAGCTGCGGCAACAAGGATTTATCCCGGATATTGTCTGTGCTCATCCCGGCTGGGGAGAAGCGCTTTATCTCAGGGATGTGTTTCCCGAAGCCAAACATCTGTATTTTCTAGAATTTTTCTATCGCGCCCAGGGCAGCGATGTGGGGTTTGACCCCGAGTTTCCCAACCAGTTGGATGATCTGTTTCGCGTTCGAACCAAGAATGCCACTCTGCTGCTAAGTTTGGAAGCTATGGACTGGGGCGTTTCGCCTACTCAATGGCAACGGGATCAACATCCTGCTGTTTATCATGATCGAATTTCCGTGATTCATGACGGGATTGATACCAAAACAGTAAAACCGAATCATGAGGCTGAGGTTACTGTTGAAGGAGGGATCCTCACCGGAAAAGATGAAGTCATTACTTATGTGGCCCGCAATTTAGAACCCTACCGCGGCTTTCACATTTTCATGCGATCCTTGCCGGAACTCCTCCGCAGCCGCCCCAACGCTCACGTTCTTATTGTGGGAGGCGACGATGTTAGCTATGGCCGGCGTCCTCCCGAAGGAGAGACTTACCGACAAAAATATCTTTCTGAAGTTGAAGACCGAATCGATCGCGATCGCGTGCACTTCCTGGGCAAAGTTCCTTATCAACTTTATTTGTCTGTTTTGCAAATTTCATCGGCCCATGTTTACTTAACCTATCCCTTTGTTCTTTCCTGGTCCATGTTAGAGGCAATGGCTGCGGGCTGTTTGGTCATTGGTTCGGCAACGCCCCCTGTCAAGGAAGTATTACGGCATAATGAGAATGGTTTATTAGTGGACTTTTTTCAAACTCAGCAAATTGTTGATGCGATTGACAAAGTCTTTGCCGATCCTGATGGAATGCAACGGTTGCGGGAAAATGCGAGAAAGACAGCGGTAGAAAATTTTGATCTGGAAAGTGTTTGTCTGCCCCAGCATATTCAGTTAATTGAGACTCTTGCCAAGCAAGCATGACTGCTGTTATGGAACATCAATTGCGCAAAATTTGGACCCTGTTGTCGGTTTATTATGCCTACATGTTGGAGTATCGAGCAGAATTATATTTCTGGGTATTAGCCAATTCGCTGCCGATTATTCTCATGGGCGTTTGGGTGCAAGCTGGACAAAAAGGGAATTTTGAGTTGAGTCCCATTGAGTTTATTCGCTATTTTTTAGGCGTGTTTATTGTTCGTCAGTTTACTGTTGTCTGGGTGATTTGGGAATTTGAACGGGAAGTTGTAGAAGGGCAATTATCCTTTCGCTTATTGCAGCCCATTGATCCGGTTTGGCATCATGTGGCCGCCCATGTTTCGGAAAGATTGGCGCGGCTTCCCTTTGCCTTGGGATTGATTGTACTTTGTTTTGTCATTTATCCGGATGCCCTATGGTATCCCAGTATTTGGCAAATTTTGGGATTTACTGCCTGGTGCGCGATCGCGTTTGCCCTGCGATTTTTAATGCAATACACTTGGGCCTTATTTTCGTTTTGGACAGAACGGGCAAATGCCTTGGAACAGTTTTCCTTACTATTTTATCTCTTTCTCTCGGGGTTAATTGCCCCTTTAGAAGTGTTTCCCCCTGCCTTAAAACAAATTGCCCTGTTGACACCGTTTCCCTACATGGTTCATTTCCCCGCGGCGTTTTTAATGGGGCTGCCGGTTAATTTTGTTCAAGGCATCATTGTCATTTTGATTTGGGGAACTGTCTTCTTTATCTTTAATCGTTGGTTGTGGCGGCGCGGTTTAAAAGAATACTCGGGGATGGGAGCATAATTTGAGAAGTTGATCTTGATTGGTGTGAATAATAGGCGCGATCGCGAGGGGCAAAACAAACATCTGACTTTGTGACATACTCCCTACGCTGACTGCGAAGCAGTACAGCGAGGGCTTCTCCTCCCGCTTTCGGGATTCGCGTTTTTGAGTGAGGCGATGCCCAACC
>PXPI01000065.1 GCA_003021905.1 Cyanobacteria bacterium SW_9_44_58
CCGATTGAACTGGTGGTTACGGCAACGCGAACCGAACAACGGCAAGAAGATGTGGCGCGGTCAGTAACAGTCATTGATCGCGAGGAAATTGAGCAACAAGCCAACCTAAACGAAAATTTGGGCAATATTTTGGGGAAACTTGTTCCCGGTTTCAGTGCGCCCAACTTTGCTAATCGCACCAACGCACAAACCTTACGAGGTCGTCAACCCCAAATCCTAATCGATGGGGTTCCTCTAAGAATTAACAGTGCCGTAAATATTCAAACTCGATTTATCGCTCCCTCTTCCATTGAACGGATTGAAGTGGTACGGGGTCCCACTGCCATTTATGGCGGTGAAGGCAAAGGGGGAGTCATTAATATCATTACCCGTGACGCAGGTGAACAACCATTTCAAGCAACAACAGAAGTTGGTGTGGAAGCTGCTCTAGGAGGATTGGAAGGAGATAGCTTTCGCAACCGCCAACAACAAACCCTGTCTTTCAATCAAGAAGATTTTGATTTGACATTTACTTTTTCTCGAAATGACATAGGAAGTTTCTTTGATGCGGAAGGTGATCGAACACCTACCAGTAATGCCACTTTGGATAATACAGAGACCTTAAACTTTAACGCCAAATTAGGGGTGGACTTAAGCGAGGAACAGCGCCTAGAACTCACTGCGAATTACACGAGAGATCAAAGAAATGTGGAATCGGTGGTGGAAACCACATCAGACAAAGCCATTGGGGTTGAGCGAGATTTTGATTTTGAAGATGATACTACTCCCAAGATTTCTAATACCCTCTTCAATTTGAGCTATACCCATGAAGATTTATTAAACAGTGAGATTCAAGCCCAATTATTCTATCGTGAGGAATTTCACCGTACTACTCCCTCTGATTTACGTCCTGGTGGTATTGCAGGTCAATTTGGCGTGTTTAATAGCCAATTTAAAAATGAAGTTTGGGGGGCACGTTTACAAGGTGATACCTCCTTGGGTAATACGATTGACTTAACCTTAGGGGTTGATTATGAAGCCCAAGAGGTGGGAGGAGTTACTTTTAATGAATTATCAGGATCTGCCTTTGACCAAGGAACGATTCGCGAAACAGGTGAAACGATTAGTGATCCTGTTTTTGACCTCAATAAGTTGGGATTATTTGGACAGGTGCAATGGGATGCTGCCGAATGGCTTAGCCTGAGTGGCGGCATTCGTAATGAACAGTTTGATTTCCAAGTCGATGATTTTACCTCCCGTGGCGGTGATTTTGTTGAGGGAGGGGAGATTGATTTTGATGGCACTGTCTTTAATGCTGGTGTCGTCGCTGATTTAAGCGAACAAGTCAACCTCTTTGCTAAATTTTCTCAAGGGTTTTCCGCTCCGACACTTCGTGCGGTTGAATTCCCGAACTTTATTGGACTTAATCCTGCAGGAGGATTTTCCATTGGGGAAGATATTGAGGATTTACAACCTCAAAAAATTGATGAGTATGAAGTTGGCATTCGGGGGAATTGGGAATCGGTGAGTGCAACACTTTCTGGTTTCTACAATTTTTCAGAATTGGGGGGTAATATTTCAAGCCAGTGAGGAGGTTGGCACGATTAGCGAGTTAATCCGTACACCTAAGCGAATTTATGGTATTGAGGCAACCGTGGACTGGGAACCAGCCGATCATTGGCAATTAGGCGGCACCTTAAGTTGGAGTGAGGGCGAAGTCGATCCCAATGATGACGGTGACTTTAGACCAATTGGTTCGTTTGATATTCAACCGATGAAGGTAACAGCTTATGTGGAAAATCAGACCACGCCAGGTTGGAACAATCGGTTGCAACTGTTAGTTGTTGGCAGTCGCGATCGCGCATTTGAAGAAGATGTGGATCCAACTTCCATTGAAAGCTATGCCGTCTTAGACTATATCAGCAGTATTCAAATCGGAGACGGTACGCTCAGTATTGGCATTGAGAATCTTTTAGATAATCAGTTTTTCCCAGTCTTTCGACAAATTGGCGGAGCAAGAAATCCAGACAACCAAATTGCAGCGCCAGGACGAACCATTAGTCTTAATTACTCAATCACTTGGTAAATCTTTATCGCATCAGTTGTCCCAGATTTTCTTTCTAGGATTCCTGATTGTCTTGCCTGTCTTCAATCATGACTCACCATTTATCTAGAATGCTTTTTCGATATCTGATTAAGGGTCTTACTCCCATAAAAAAATGCTTCCAGGGGTTGGTTATCAATACGCATCGTCCATTCCAGCTTGTGCTATTGATCTTAGGCTCAATGATGCTTGTTGTGGCTTGCCAAACCTCTCCTGGGTCTCAAGACGCTTCACAGATCGGTGAATGTCGGCAAATTGAGCACGCTAAGGGCGTTGCCTGCTTGCCGCCGGAACCAGAGCGAATTGTCATCTTAGATGCCTTTAGTCTAGAAACTGCTTTGGCTTTAGGAGTTGAACCCGTCGGCGCTCCCGGAAGATACTTTTCTCATCTAAAGGAAATATCTTCTTCTGAGAAAGGCAATCTTGATCAAGTTCAAGACATTGGCTGGCCTCCCAATTTAGAAAAGATCGTCGCTTTAGATCCTGATTTAATCTTAGGCATTGATGCTAGCGTCCATAGTCAAAACTTATGAGGAAGCCTCACAAATTGCGCCGACCGTTTTAGTTCCCTTTTCCCATAGTGGAGATTGGAAAAAGCACTTTCCACAAGCAGCAAAAGCATTAGGGAAGGAAGAACAAGCCAAACAGGTAGTCGAAGATTATCAGGCACGACTGGATTCTTTTCAAAAGGAAATGGGAGAGCGCCTGCAGGAAATTGAGGTTTCATTGGTTCGCATTTATCTAGATCGCATTTCAATTTATACCAAAGGCGGTTTCCCCGGAATAGTTTTGGAAGATGCTGGGTTATCTCGCCCGCCTTCTCAAGACTTAAGTGCGGAAGAAACCAATAAAAAATATGGGAATACGATTCAATATTCTATCTCTAAGGAGCTTCTACATCGCGCTGATGGGGATGTCATGTTTGTGGCTGGCTCACAAGAACAACAGCAAACCTTTCAAAACCTAAAAGCAGATCCGCTTTGGTCTAAGTTAGATGCTGTCAAGCAAGGCAAAGTTTACGAGGTAGGTGGCTATTGGATTGGTGCTAGTTATCTTGCCGCCAACCAAGTGATTGATGACCTGTTTAAGTATTTAATTAAAGACTCTTAAAAATTAACGATGAGTAAACATATATTTTTCGTGTGTGAATCCTGTCAACTCACAACAGAAGAAAGTGAACCGGTGGGCACCACCCTTCTCAAAGACCTAAAAAAGCAACATCAAAACTGGTCTTTCAAAAACGAATTTGAAATCCAAGGCGTGGGGTGTCTTTGTGCCTGTGACCAACCCTGTGTGTTTGCCTTAGCTGGTATGAACAAGCCGACTTATTTATTTGCCAATTTGCCCGCCGAAAGAATAGCAACCGATATTCTCACCTTAGGAGAATTTTACCGCGATCGCGCTAATGGCTTAGTTCCTAACTACAAACTCTCAGAAATTCTACAA
>PXPI01000066.1 GCA_003021905.1 Cyanobacteria bacterium SW_9_44_58
GTTCAGTCACTTAGTCCGATAATAGGAAGGGCTGATTCATTCAAAAAAGAGCATTCTTTATCGGGGCTGGGAACCCGCCTCGTTAGACGCAGAGCTATCCACCTCTGACCATCCTGGAAAGGATGATTAAGTGGAAGCGATGAAGCGTCAGAAACCGCAAGCTTACTACATGTGGCTTGTGCGTAGTTCATTCGTGCCAGCAGCCACAGGGGCAGTAATACGGAATGCTTCACCATTTCCCATATCAACGCCGGTAGGGGCTGTGCCTTGGGCGGCTTCATCAATGGTGGCAGACTGATCAAACCCATGAATGACAATTTCCCGGTCTTCTAGCGGCGTTAAATTATTAAATTGACGCAGCTGATCGGGTTCGGTGAGATCAAATGTATAGGTAGTTTCTCAAGTTAACTGCAAACCCAGTTGACTAACGTACGTACCGGGAAGCCAGTGGCACCCGCATTATTAACGCCGCTTTCTTTATCAATCATTGCTGTCCCAGCAATGTCTAAATGTGCCCAAGGGGTTTCGTTAACATACTGCTTCAAGAAAAGCGCGGCGGTAATGGAGCCTGCTTGACGAGGCCCCACGTTTTTCATATCGGCAATTTGGGATTTTAAGCCCTCAAAATACTTTTCTTCTAAGGGCATTTGCCAAATTTTTTCGCCTCCTAACTCAGAAGCCGTTTTTAACTGCTCAGCAAGGAGATCATCGGTACTCCATAAACCGCCGATTTCATCGCCGAGGGCAATAACACAAGCCCCGGTTAAAGTTGCTAGGTCAACAATGGCATCAACGCTTAATTTTTCCGTAAAGACTAGGGCATCAGCAAGCGTTAAGCGTCCTTCGGCATCAGTATTGTTAACTTCAATGGTTTTGCCATTGGAAGCAGTAAGAATATCCCCTGGATGAAGGGCATGACCGCTAATCATATTTTCTGTAGCGGCGCTGATGAAATGGACTTCCACATCAGGCTTAATTTGAGCAATGGCTTTGGCCGCACCAAAGGTAGCGCCAGCACCGCCCATATCCATTTTCATGGTTTCAATGCCGCTTCCTCCGGTTTTCAGGTTGAGTCCGCCTGAATCAAAGGTTATTCCTTTTCCGACAATCGCCAGTTTCCGGCGCGGGGTTCCTTGTGGCTTGTAGGTGAGATGGATGAATTTGGGAGGAATATCGGAAGCTTGGGCAACTCCTAAATAGGCTCCCATCCCTAGCTTTTCGCAGTCTTCTTTTTCCAGAATTTCTACTTCTAAGTTATAGTCAGAAGCCAGTTCCTGGGCTAAATTGGCAAGGGTCACTGAGGTTACCGAATTCGCAGGGGCGCCCACCAGTTCTTTTGCCAAAATCACGCCATCGCAAATTTGTTCGGCTTTGGCAATGGCAGCTTTTTGGTCGCCCAGTTCCAACAGTTCCACTGTTTCCAGTTTTAGAGGCGTTTCCTCGGGTTCTGACTTAAACCGTCGGTCTTGGTAGAGGGCAAGGGTAACGCCTTCGGCAATTGCTTGGGCGGTTAGGGCAGGGTTGTTATCGAAAATGGGGAGACTAACGGCAAGGGTTTTACTTCGCTGCGATTTGGCTAGGCGCGCGATCGCGGCTGCGGCGAGACGCACACTATCCAGTTTAAAATCTTCGGCTTCTCCCAGTCCCACCAACATAATTTTGCGAACGGGAGCATCTCCGGCCACTCGCGTAACGACATTATTGCCCGCTTTTCCATCGAACTCGGTTTCAGCAATTAATTCTTTAATCGTGCCAAATAATTGCTCATCCAGTTGCGCTAATTCTCCGGTAACCGTTACCCCGCCCACAAATAGGCCGACTGCCAGTGTATCGCCAGTCCAAGTTAATGTGGTTTTGTCTGTTGCTTGTATTTTCATACTACCTTCTTGCTTAATCTATCTAGAAAGCATAATTTTTTTAGACGCTCTTTTTCCTCATTCTAAGCAATATTGATTGATTTTTGTTACTAATTCTTCCTCGGGAGCTGTTGCTTTTTTCAATTGTTCCCGAGCTTGTTTTAATTGCCTTTGATCCGTTTTCTCATAAGCCTTAACAAAAGATCGAGTTGCCTGGGCTGTATTTCGATACATATCAATAAAATCTTTTTGATACTGTTGCAACTTTGGATCGCTAATCTCTAAACTTGCCATTTCTTGCGCCGCCATTTCCATGGTATCCGCTGCTAGCAAAGCCGCTTCTGGATCAGTACTTTTTTGCCCATTTGTCAAGTTTCGAGCTTCCTTCACCGTATCATTGGCAAGTTCAATAATTTTTTGACACTGATTCCTTTTTGTGGCGGCACAACCGCTACTAATTAAACTGATTGTGACGATTAAGCAAACAACTCGAATCAACGCTTTTGCCATGAGACTTCTCAATTCATTTTGAAAAAATTTATCTGATCAATCAACAATTATCAATTATCAATAATAACCGACTGATCTAGCTTCTTAAACCGACTGTGAATTATCCTAATAATAGTCGTCTTAAAAATTACTGATAAAATTCGAATGAGTGCTGTTTCTTCCCATCATAAGGCGAAAGGGCTAGCCCCAGGTCGTCCCCGTCCCGCAAAAGCCCTTTGCAGTGAGTGTGGGTTAT
Organism: Cyanobacteria bacterium SW_9_44_58; assembly: GCA_003021905.1. GTDB lineage: Bacteria > Cyanobacteriota > Cyanobacteriia > Cyanobacteriales > Rubidibacteraceae > Halothece. Next base: position 2,602 of record PXPI01000066.1, read on the forward strand.
GCGATACTTACTATATCCACTATGTGAAAGAAGCTTGTGCTTTCCTCAATGAGCAAATCGCAGCGCTAGAAGCTGAAGCTCATGGCCAAAGCCGAGACTTAAGTTCCGAAGATGACCTCTATTTCGGAGTTCATCAAGACATGATGGCGGCTCGCAAAAAAGCGCCCATTGAAGGCGCCCAGTGGACCGGAATTGTAAGCGCGATCGCGTGTGAAATGCTCAACCAGGGCAAAGTGGAAGGGGTAGTCTGTGTTCAAAACAGTCCCGAGGATCGCTTTCAACCTGAACCGATCATAGCGCGTACCCCCGAAGAAGTGTTAGCCGCCCGCGTCAATAAGCCCACTCTCTCCCCCAATCTCTCCATCTTAGAAGAAGTGGAACAATCCGGCTTCAAACGTCTCCTTGTGATTGGCGTTGGCTGTCAAATTCAAGCCCTGCGGGCGGTTCAAGATAAAATCGGTTTAGAAAAACTCTACGTTTTAGGAACCCCCTGCGTCGATAATGTCACCCGGGAAGGGCTGCAGAAGTTTCTAGAAACTACCAGCAAGTCTCCCGAAACGGTGGTCAGTTATGAATTTATGCAAGACTTTCGGGTTCACTTTAAACATGAAGACGGCAGCATTGAGAAAGTGCCCTTTTTTGGACTCAACACCAAAGAACTCAAGGATGTGTTTGCTCCCTCCTGCATGAGCTGCTTTGACTATGTGAATTCTTTAGCTGATCTAGTGGTAGGTTACATGGGAGCGCCCTTTAGCTATCAATGGCTAGTGGTTCGCAACGATACCGGCCAAGAAATGTTAGACCTGGTGCAAGATCAACTGGAAACCCAGCCAGTGAGTTCCCAAGGCGACCGCAAAAATGCTGTGCAAAAAAGCATTCCCGCTTATGATAAAGGAGTGACCCTTCCCATGTGGGCAGCCAGACTCATGGGCGTTGTTATTGAAAAAATCGGTCCGAAAGGCTTAGAATATGCCCGCTTCTCCATTGACTCTCACTTTACCCGCAATTACCTGTATGTGAAGCGCAACTATCCGGAAAAATTGGACGATCATGTTCCCGAGTTTGCCAAACGAATTGTGGAACAATACGAACTGCCAAAAGAGTGAAAAGATACACTAGAAACAAGTAAGCCCCAATAGGAGAATTGATTATGAATGTTTTTGGCATTGGTTTACCAGAAATGGCTCTGATTTTAGTCATTGCATTGCTTGTATTTGGCCCGAAAAAGTTGCCGGAAATTGGGAGCAGTCTTGGCAAAGCAATTCGAGGATTTCAAGATGCATCTCGGGAATTTGAAAATGAATTCAAACGAGAAACCAGCAAGGCAGAAAATGCAGACAATAAAGACTCTGCTGTAAAAATGAATGCGCAACTCGAACCCAGTTCCTCGGAAGCAGAAACGGTATCTGATGCCCAAGCCGCTGAGGAAACAACTGCCGCTCAAAATGAACAATCGAAAGTAAACAGTTAAGGGAATCCCTTGTTTGCCGAAACAAACAGGATAGATTAACCGCATTGATCAACGGATTGATGATATTTGATCAGTCACATTCAAGGAGAGAAGCATGAGTGAGCAAAATCCTTATGAACAACTTGGCGTAACTGAAGACGCCTCTTTTGAAGAAATTCAAGAAGCCAAAACCCGATTAACCAAAGAATATGAAAATGATCAGCGACGTAAGGAAGCAGTAGAGGAGGCATATGATGCCGTCATTATGGATAGGCTGCGCCTTCGTCAAGAAGGGAAAATTAAGGTGCCGGAGCGGATTCGTTTCCCGGAACGCTCTAAACCCCCTAAACCCAATCCTCAACAGATTAATCAAGCCAGTTCCCCAGCTTGGCTGCAACGACTCCTTGATACGCCCTCTCGCAATGATTTATTAATTTCCTCTGGCTTATTTGTTCTGTTTGTCGCAATTACTTTATTCTACAGCAGCAGTGCCTCACTAATTTTGGCATTAGGATTTGCCGCCACTGCTTATTTGCTGAACCGCAAGGAAAATCGTTTAGGCCGCGCGCTACTGATTAGTTTAGCAAGTTTGCTGATTGGGGTGGGGTTAGGGGCATTACTCGCTCCTATTGTTGCCTCCGGTATGCCCAGTGAGCAATTTACTGCCTTAAGCAGTCTATTTCTGTTTTGGTTAGCCAGCAGCTTTTTGCGATAAAGTTGGGTTTCCCAATCCTGTTAAAATGCTCACGAGTCGTTAAAGGAAAAAAACAGCAATGACAGAGGAAGAATCGGTAATTCCAGTGGTCGTTAATGGCGCCGCTGGCAAAATGGGGCGCGAAGTCATCAAAGCCGTTTCCCAAGCCGAAGGGATGATGTTAGTGGGAGCTGTGGATCAAAATCCTGCTTATATTGGTCAAGATGTAGGAGAAGTTGCCGGTTGCGGTCCTCTAGAAGTTCCTTTGCTGAATGAATTGCAAGGAACGCTGGTGATGGCAACTCAGTATCCGACTCAAGGGGTAATGGTTGATTTTACTCATCCTGATAGTGTGTATGAAAACACTAGAACCGCGATCGCGTATGGGATACGTCCGGTCGTGGGAACCACGGGATTAACGGAAAAACAACTGTCGGATTTAACCGATTTTGCCGAAAAAGCAACCACAGGGGCATTAATTGTCCCTAATTTTTCCATTGGCATTGTGCTGCAACAACAAGCTGCTATTCAAGCCTCAAAATACTTTGATCATGTGGAAATTATCGAACTCCACCATAACCAAAAAGCGGATGCGCCAAGCGGAACTGCCATTAAAACAGCACAAATGCTAGGCGGCAAAGAAAACTCCTATAATCCCCCCCAAGTGAAGGAACAAGAAACATTAGCCGGGGCTCGGGGAGCATTAGCCAATGATAATATTCATTTGCACAGTGTTCGCTTACCGGGATTGATTGCGCATCAACAAGTAATTTTTGGGGGCCAAGGGCAAACCTATACGCTTCGCCATGATACCACTGATCGCGCTGCTTATATGCCTGGTGTCATCCTTGCGATTCGTCAAGTAACGCAATTAAAATCTTTGGTATACGGATTAGAAAATATTTTGTAAACCAAACGCGCGATCGCGTTTTCTGGCAAATTCCCCATTCCCTCCTCTCCCTCTTTCTTTATCACGGGAAATTTGTAAAAACTCATGGCAAGAGGAAATTATGACTGTCTCCAATCGCCCCCAATCCATTGAATCCGATGTCGATCAAATGATCAATAGCTTGTTTCAAGAAATTGATCAAATGCTAGAACAAGGCAACCATTTTCAAAGCGACACAGAAAAGAACAAGCAAAATGTTGCGCTAGACAAAACTGAAACATCTGATGCCAAAGCTGCCAAAAGTTGGGGGCACATTTTTGCGGAAAGGCGTCCTAATCAATCTTCCCATCCCTTATTGAAACCAGCCTCCGAAGAGTTTGTGTCTTTTCCCGATTTTGTGGACGAGGATTATTGTTATCAAAGGGAATCTGAGCAACTGCCACTATGGATACGCCACCTGGATAAAATTGTTTTTTCTTCTTCCTGTTCCTTATTTTTAGGCATTTTATTTTTCTTACAAAAAGAAGAGCAATGGGCTGAATTTAGTGTAACTCAACTATCAAATCAAATTACCCTTTCCAAAATTTCAAATCAACCTGCCATTGATACTGATCAAAAATTTTTAAGCTACATGGAACGGGCGTTAGCTGAAATTAATCAAGAGAAAAAGCAAGCTCAGCAACAGGAAGCCAAAAAAAGAACCGATTCAGCCAGTTCAACCGGTTCAACCCAGGCAATCTCCTCAGCGCAATCAATCAACTGTTGTTTCTTCTCTTCCTGCACTTGCTCCTCCTCCCCCTTTCACCCCCCAGCAATCGCGTTCTACACCAACTCAATCATCAGCCAAGACTGCACCTTCGCCGCCGGCAAACAATGTTGCGAAGGCAAACTCCTCAGCAAGCTCTAAAGAGAAAAAGAATCCCGCTTCTTCCTCCTCAACAAAAGAACAAGCAAAGAATGTTTCTCCTACCCCTGAAGAAAATACAACCGCAGAAACAACGCCGCAACTTCCAGATTATACGTTGGTTGGCTTATTAGAATTAGAAGAGCACTCGGCTGCGTTGCTAAAAACAGAGGGCACAACACAACGCGTTATGTTGGGGGAAACAATTCCGGGAAGCAACTGGAAATTAATTTCAATTGCCAACCAGAAAGCGACATTTGAACAAAACAGTCAGCAAAAATCAATGTCGGTTGGTCAGACAACATTAGCCAAATAAGGAGTATGAGCAGTGGGTTTATTAGATGATTTGACACAGTTTTTGGAAACCCGTTTAGACGAGTTTTTAAAGAAAAATCCTCACTTAGAATTACAAGCATTAGAAGAACAATTGCGAGAACAAGAAAAAGATACGATTCGTTTAATTCTCAATTTACAAAAACAAGAGAAAAAATTGGAAAACGAAATCCTTTCCTTAGCAAAAGATATTAAATTATGGCATGAAAGAATTGATAAAGCCAGAGCCGCCAATCGAGAAGACTTAGCCCAAGCTGCGCAAGAAAAAGAAGCCAGTCTCTTGCGTTTAGGGAATCAACGCTGGGGACAAATGAAAGGCGTAAAAGAGCAAATTCGACAAGCTAGAGAATTAGTGGAACAAATCAGAGAACGCCAAAAACAAGTCAAAGCGAAAGCACAACAAGCGCAAGCCCAACAAAGCAATTCTGGGGTTACCAGCAGTTGGAATACAACACAAACCGATTATTCCAGCTATAATCGCGCTTTTGATCCCCTAGAAGAAGAATTCCGCAACTGGGAAGTGGAACAAGAATTAGGAGAAATGAAACAAAAACAAAGAAATTAGTTTTGGGAAAACGGGGGGAATTGCTTATTTTGCAAGTCTGAAGCGTTTTGAGACAGGTTGAACCGAAAACAGTGAGAAGCAATTGAGTAAAAATTCAAATTCGACGCGATCGCGAGGCTAATTCCTCCTACTACACATAAAGGAAACGGCAGCGTCAATTGTTGCAACCATTCCCATAATTCCACCATGACAAACAAAATGCCAAAGCAAACTAGCCAAAAGCGCAGCATAATTATTCTCCCGTAGAAGCGAGAATCGCTCCCTCTCGCAAAGTGGGGTCAATCACCCATGATTTAGTTGTAACATGATTCAACAAATAGCGGGAGAGTAGGAACGGTCTCCCCCGCAAAGGGTTTTTAAGAAGCTATTCCCGGACGCTTCACTATACCGCAGCAGCGGCCTTGGCTTCTTCTTTGGTTAACAATTCGTAGGCTTCTCGCATCTTCAAGCCAACTAAGACCTGGAAGAGTCCAGTTCCATCATTGGCTCCCGGCGCATCGGGATGCTTCAACAGCAACTCGGTCATTTCCCCATAGAACTTAGTTGCTGTATTGCTCAGATGATTTTCAATATAAATCATTTCTTCTAAGTTATCAAAGCGGCCATCTACCTCTAAAACAGAGACATCATGGTTGTAGTAGGTATCTGGACCATAGAACAGCTTAATGCCAGGATAAGCACAAGTTAACTTGCGGCCGCAGGGGCGCCAGTCAATGGTGGAGCCTTCATCGAATAGGTAAACCGTATTGAAGCCTTCAATGCCTTCTTTCTGAATTAAACGCACCCGCAGATATTTGCTTTCTTTATCTTCAATCAGTTCGGTGGGAAGAACTTGAATCACCACATCCGCAAATTCTTTTTGCGGTTCAATATAGGCAGTGAAATCAGGTTTTCTAGCATTAATCGATGCAAGCACATCTTCATAAGTATGACCGCGTTCGGCCATATCCCGCTTAATTTTCCAGTTAATTTTTACCTCATCGCTAATATCAAGATAAACACTGAAATCTAATAAGTTCCGCACCCGTTCATCATAGAGCGGATGCAGCCCTTCTAGTACCACTACCTTATTCGGTTCAATCCGTTCTGGGGGATCAATTTCTCCCGTTTCGTGATTATAAATCGGTTTATCAATGGCTTGACCATTTTTGATGGCTTTCGCCTGCTCATACATCAGGTCGAAATTATTGGCTTTTGGATTTAGTGCTGTTACACCTGCTTCTTTTCTTCCTTTGCGGTCAAGGCTATGATAGTCATCTAAACAGATGACCGTCATAAATTGTTCACCGAATAAATCTTTGAGGCGACGTAGAAAAGTGGATTTGCCACAACCAGAATCTCCAGCAACACCGATTAAAACGACACGATTAGATTCTGTATTCATAGTTTCTCCCTATATTTAGAGTCATCAAACAAATTTTTTAACCCAATAGCCTTAAGGTTTTGAGGAACGCCAGGGCGGTTTACTATTACATCAAGCCAACTTAGCAAACCGAGCAATTTCCCTCGACTAGCCTAGAGGGGTTATAAGTAATTAGTCTTATGTTGGGTACTTGGGTACTAAACTCGAATCTTACCATTAACAGAAGACTCTCTACAAGGAAAACCTTAGCGAGTTCCTCACCTTTGAAGGGATCTTTGATGATTTTCCAACTAAATCCAAACGAAAACTTCTTTCAATCTCTACCCTGCTGAGGCCTAACTAAACCTCCAAATTGAAAGGATAAAGATAAAGCGCCAGATTAGCTGCCATCCCTCTCTGAAGCGATAAACAATGAGTTTGATGATCGCGATGAATCTGATACGGTAGAGGTTAATCAAACTTCAATCAAGAGGAGACCTTAACGTGGCAGAAACAGCTTATATTCAGAGCGAAGCTGAATTTGACGAACTCAAAAACAACCAATCTGTATTAGTCGTTGATTGTACAGCCACTTGGTGTGGTCCCTGTAAGCTGGTTTCGCCATTAATTGACCAGTTGGCAGACGCATACAGCGATCGCGCCAAAGTGTGCAAGCTAGACTTAGATGATAATAAAGATGTGGCCAAACGCTTTGAAATTAAAAGCATTCCCGCAGTCATGTTTTTTAAGGAAGGGGAACTGGTGGAAACTTTAGTGGGAGCAAAAGCTTACGAACAATATAGTGAAGAACTAGAAAAACACCTTTAGTCGAAAGGATCGCTCAGTAAGTGGAATGAATGCTCTGATGCCCTAGTCCCTATTGCCTTGGAATGTTAGGGTATCAGGTTGGTCATGCTTTTAAGCAACAATGTTTAGATAATTTTTGTAAGATAAGTTAAAACAGAAATTGGGAGAGAGAAAATCATGTACGGTCCCATCCCGTCATCGAACACCGTCAACAATAATACCAACTATGCCAACCGGTTCTTCGTTTATGAAGTCGTGGGTTTGCGGCAAAACGAAGTAACCGATCAATCAGAATCGCCAATCCGCAACAGCGGCAGCGTTTACATTACGGTTCCCTATAATCGGATGAACCAAGAAATGCAGCGCATTACCCGCATGGGTGGGAAAATTGTGAGTATCAAGCCCCTGAACGGGAATAATCACTCAGAACAGGCTGGGACAAATGGGAAACAAAGCCAAGACAATAAACAAGCCATGAGTGATAGCCAAGCCCAATCGAAATCTAAAACCAAGCCCAAATCGGATGTCCCAGTTAACACCTATAAACCAAAAAATCCATTAATCGGCAAGTGTGTTGAAAACAGAGAATTGGTCGAAGAAGGAGGCATTGGCCGCGTCCGCCATTTCACCTTTGATATCTCCGATAGTGACTTGCGGTATTTAGAAGGGCAAAGTATTGGGATTATTCCCCCCGGTACCGACGATCGCGGCAAGCCCCATAAATTGCGTTTATATTCTATTGCCTCTACTCGCCACGGCGATTATGGGGATGATAACACCGTTTCCTTATGTGTTCGGGAGCTGGTTTATCAGCATCCGGAAACTGGGGAAACCGTTTATGGAGTCTGTTCCAGCTATCTATGCAACCTGGAAGAAGGCGCAGAAGTCAATATCACTGGTCCTGTGGGCAAAGAAATGCTGATGCCGTCAGACCCCAATGCTACGCTCATTATGATGGCAACCGGAACTGGCATTGCCCCCTATCGCGCTTACCTGCGCCGCATGTTCAAAGAACAGCACGATGATTACAAATTTAACGGCTTTGCCTGGCTAATTTTTGGAGTTCCCTACCAAGAAAATATTCTGTATCGCGAAGAATTGGAGGAAATGCAAAAAGAATTTCCTGATAACTTCCGCCTTACCTATGCCCTCAGTCGGGAACAAAAAACCGCTGACGGCAACAAAATGTATATCCAAAACCGGGTTGGCGAACAGGTCAAAGAAATTTGGGACTTAATTCAAAAAGAAAATACCCATACCTACATCTGCGGTTTGAAAGGAATGGAAAACGGCATTGATGAAGAACTGTCGGCAGAGGCGGAAAAACATGGCGTCAACTGGTCTGAATTCCAAAAGAGTATGAAGAAAGCAGGACGTTGGCATGTGGAAACTTACTAAATTCTGTTTTATGCCGATTGTCGAATGAACCGAACGAGCGCGTTTGCGTTGCCTAAGCCGGTAGCGTAGACGCGCTCTTGATTTTGATAAATCCCTGAAAAATATGTTAAGTTAAGTTAAGAAAGTCAAATTATAAAATATAAGGTTACAACCCCTTAAAACTCTCTCCCAAAGAGGAGGAAATCCTAAAAAAACTTGACTTAAACATTAATTATTGTTAGAAACGCAAAGGACTTAAAAAATGAAACTACCTTGGCGGGTAATATTGCTTTGGACATTACCAATTCTTGTCGTCGGCTTCTTTCTCTGGCAGGGAACCTTTTCTCCAAGCCCAGGAGATGCTAGCGGCAATCGAGCCAATACCCAGCTTAGTTATGGCCGTTTTCTAAACTATTTAGAATCCAACCGGGTGCAAGCTGTCGATTTGTACGATAATGGTCGAACCGCGATCGTAGAAGCCAGTGATCCCCAACTCAATGGCAATGTTCAACGTTATCGGGTTGATTTGCCTGAAGAAGCACCGGAATTAATTACTAAGATGCGAGAAGCCGATGTGGAAATTGATTCCCATGATAATGGGGATAACGGTGCAATTTGGGGCTTCTTAGGCAATCTAATTTTCCCAGTTTTACTCATTGGCGCCTTATTCTTCCTCTTCCGCCGCTCCAACCAAGGAGGAGGCGGTCCCGGACAAGCCATGAACTTCGGCAAATCGAAGGCACGTTTCCAAATGGAAGCGAAAACGGGCGTCCTCTTCGATGATGTCGCTGGTATTGAAGAAGCAAAAGAAGAACTGCAAGAAGTTGTTACCTTCCTGAAACAGCCGGAACGGTTTACTGCAGTTGGCGCCAAAATTCCAAAAGGAGCTCTCTTAGTAGGTCCCCCTGGAACCGGGAAAACGTTAATGGCAAAAGCCATTGCCGGTGAAGCCGGTGTTCCCTTCTTCAGTATCTCTGGCTCCGAATTTGTGGAAATGTTTGTGGGAGTCGGCGCCTCTCGCGTCCGCGACCTGTTCAAGAAAGCCAAAGAAAATGCCCCCTGCCTCATCTTTATTGATGAAATTGATGCCGTTGGCCGTCAACGGGGCGCTGGTATCGGCGGCGGCAACGATGAGCGGGAACAAACCCTCAACCAGTTGCTAACGGAAATGGATGGATTTGAAGGCAATACGGGCATTATCATTATTGCTGCCACCAACCGTCCGGATGTCCTCGATACGGCTCTGTTGCGTCCCGGACGTTTCGACCGGCAAGTGAGTGTGGATGCCCCAGATGTCAAAGGACGGGTTTCCATCCTTAATGTTCATGCTCGCAACAAGAAGCTAGATCCCGATGTTTCTCTAGAGTCCATTGCCCGACGGACACCTGGATTCACCGGCGCTGATTTAGCGAACTTGCTGAATGAAGCTGCCATCTTAACGGCTCGCCGCCGTAAGGAAGCAATTACCTTAGCCGAAATTGACGATGCAGTGGATCGCGTTGTCGCCGGCATGGAAGGAACGCCCTTAGTGGATAGCAAGAGCAAGCGCTTAATTGCGTATCACGAATTAGGTCACGCCATTATCGGCACCTTGCTCAAAGACCACGATCCTGTGCAAAAAGTCACTCTCATTCCTCGCGGGCAAGCACAAGGCTTAACTTGGTTTACCCCCAATGAAGAGCAAACCCTTGTCTCTCGTGCGCAGTTGAAAGCTCGGATTACCGGTGCTTTAGGCGGTCGCGCCGCGGAAGAAGAAGTCTTTGGCGATGCGGAAGTTACCTCGGGCGCTGGCGGCGACTTGCAACAGCTTACCAACATGGCCCGGCAGATGGTCACCCGTTTTGGCATGTCGGATCTGGGTCCCATGTCTTGGGAAGAGCAAAATAGTCAAGTGTTCCTCGGCGGCGGTTTAAATCGCTCCGAATACTCCGAAGAAATTTCTTCTCGCATTGATGCTCAAGTGCGGGAAATTGTCGAACAGTGCCACCAAAATGCTCGTCAGATTATCCGCGACAATCGGGTCGCTATTGACCGGTTAGTGGACTTGCTGATTGAAAAAGAAACCATTGATGGGGACGAGTTCCGCAAAATTCTCTCGGAATACACCGATATTCCCGAAAAAGAACAATATACGCCCCAATTGCAAAAATAGCAACACTAACCTAAGGGGTTAAAAAATGAAGAAAGAGATGGGTCATTCTCCCATCTCTTTTTTTAGTTGGCAGAACGCGATCGCGCCTAAATTAATGTACATCACACTTTGCCTAAAAAACACAAAATGAACGTCACGATTCGACAAGCGCGATCGGATGAAATAGAGACAATTATTGATTTACAAACGCGATCGCTTTCCGTATTATTATCTAAAGAATGGGGTGAGCTACTCTCTTTACCCTTTTTCCCAATTACTCTACCTATTTGTAGCATTAATTAATTAAATCCGTATAATATTATCAGACTTGATTCGTACTGGAAGCAAATCCCATGACAAAAAAAAGAAAAAATGAAGATTGGGTTACACCTTCTCACCCAACCTTGGTTTTTATAATCAATCCAATTTCCAGCTTAAGCTAGAGATTAGCGTGTTTCTCTAACAACGCTTTTGCCCTTGGTTTGTAAATGAGATAAAACAGCGATTCAATGTAGCGCAACATATCCTCTCGATTTTCTTTAGAGGTAAAGTTCCAGAAGCCATAAATGCGCGCTAGAGATAACAGTTTATTGGTGTGAATTTTCCAGGTGTAATTGCTGTAAACGCGTTGCATGGCTTTTTGGGAGACTTCTTCCCAGAGTTCCGGTTCTTTCTCGCATTTCGCAACAAAATCAAGAAGTTTTTGTGCCGTCTCTTCTAAATGGGTGGGATTAATGTAGAACCCGCTGACTTGGTCTTGAATAATTTCCAAAGGACCGCCGAATTGGGTTCCAAAGGTGGGTAAACCGGAAATCATCGCTTCTAAAATGGTGAGACCAAAGGCTTCAAATAAAGCGGGCTGCACAAAAATGCCTTTATGATCTGCAATGACGCGATAAACTTCCCCCGACTCAGTTTTAGCAAGTCGCACCCCCAACCAACGAATTTTCCCATAGAGGTGGTATTCGTCAATGAGACGATACATTTTCTCAATTTCTTGGCGTTCCTCGCTATCGTCGGTTTCCGAGACGCGAAGTTTCCCTGCCACCAGAATGAGGTTACAGTGTTGTTGCAACTCTGGCGACCGTCCAAAACATTCCACTAACCCGGTGAGGTTTTTAATCCGGTCTAAACGCGCCATGGAAAACAAGGGACGCTTATTGGGATCTTCCAGTTTTCCAAAGACTTGCGACTCATCTTCTTTGTAGAATAATAGTTCTTCCACTTGTTCCACGCGATTCGGTATTCGATCTTCCTTATTGGTGTAGGGAAAATAAATGTTTTCGTTGACCCCAGGGGGAACAACATTAAACTTGGGAGAAAATAGTTCTATGCCATTGACCACATGATACAAATCGGGCATCGTAAAGTTTTGGTAAGACTCATACTGCCCTACACTGTCAGGTCGTCCCACAATTTCTTGATAGGTACTGCTGATAATGCACTGGGCGGCGTTCATGGCAATTAAATCTGCCGTAAATTGAATGGAAAAGTGATAGGTATCCTCTAAATCTTGCCAATAGAGGTTGCTAAACAGATATTTGGATTTTTCTAATGCGTGGGCAACATTAAATTGCGTCACATTAAGACGGCGGGCTAATAGAAACGCGACTAAATTGCCATCGGAATAGTTGCCAATAATGAGATCCGGCTTTCCCTCCAATTCCGCGCCAATTTCTCGTTCGGCATCAATGGCGTAGGTTTCTAAATAGGGCCAAATTTCAAACCGAGAAATCCAATTTTGTGTCACATTGGGATTATACTCCCGGAAGGGGACTCGTAAGATCCAAGCATTGTCAGTGCCATGGACTTTTTCTAAGCGTTCGTTGCAGCGAGTGCCGTCATTATTGGGAATGAGACGAGACAGAATTAAAACTTTGGGTTTCACGCCCAAACCGCTTAATCCCGCCAACTCGATATCTTCTTCCAGTTGTTTTTCCAAACTGCGGGCTTGGTCTAAGACATAAACGACTTGACCGCCTGTATCTGGTCGTCCTAAGACCCCTTCTTGGCCAAACCAACCATGAACCGAGACCAAGACAATTTTGAAAATCATGGGAATGCGGGAAAGGAAGGCTTCTAGCCCTTTGCTTTCTGGGGAGTCAATGAGTTCATCCAGAATTTCCAGGCTTTCTTGAATCCGCCCTGCCGTGTTTCCCCAACCGGGTTCAAATCCCATGTTTTGCAAGTCGAAGCGGAACTCTTCATAGGGCTTATCACTGGGAAAATCGCTGACAAAGGCGAGGGCGCGTTTCACTTGGGCAGAAAGTTGATGTTGATCTTGAATTCGTCCGTTGATAAGGAGAGGAACACCTTGATAACTATGCAGACTGAGGAAATTGTAAACGGCTGTTAGCCACTGATTGGGATCTTGGAAGAGTTTACTGGACATGTAGCGGTTGAGGAAGTCAACCCCGCGCCCAATGTTTTTGGAGTCTTTAATAATGGGAGAGTAGTCATAGAACGGTTGGAAGTCAATCTCAAACACATCCCCTTCTTCCGGGTGATAGTGATTAACATAGCGATCGCGCACATCTAATAATTCTTGCTTAGTCAGGTGTTCTACTGTTAAGTCGTCTAAGACGCGATAGCTTTCCTGTTTGGCAATTTGCGGGCGAATAATGAGATAAAGACTTTCGTATTCCAAAATCAGTTCTTGGGTATAGTAAATGAGGCGGCCCAAGGCTGAGGTTTTGGCATACTCCGGCGATTTTTCCTGATCTTGACAGAATTCAGAAAAGGCATTGAGAATATCGTTGCGCAGGAGATAACGATGAAAACCCTCACGACGCAGGAGATCAATAAAGTCCTGCAAGTCTTTATGTTCTTTGCTTTCGATGACAGCTTGCAATAACTCAGACATCAATATTTCCTTTTTGCTTTGCTTACAACTTGGTCAACTACTATGGGGAAAGTTTGCGATGGGTTTCGACTTCCTTAAGGAATAATTCGTCTTGACGAAGATAGCGCGATCGCGCTTTGATCAGTGTGTAACTGTCACACCAACGTGAGGAGATTGTCTTGACTAAACTCATTATACAAATCCCCTGTTACAACGAGGAAGCGACGTTAGGGGCTACCTTAGCCGATCTTCCCCGTGAAGTTCCTGGGGTGGATCAAGTGGAATGGCTAATTATTGATGATGGGAGTCGCGATCGCACAATTGAAGTCGCCAAAGCCAGTGGGGTTGATCATATTATTCGTCATCCCAAAAATCAAGGACTAGCTAAGGCATTTATGAGCGGTTTAAGGGCAAGCTTGGCTGCTGATGCTGATATTATCGTCAATACTGATGCTGACAACCAATATTGTGCAGCCGATATTCCCTCTCTTATTGAGCCTATTTTACTAAAACAAGCAGATATTGTCGTTGGGGCGCGTCCCATTAGCAGAATTCCTCACTTTTCTCCTCTCAAGAAAACCTTGCAACGATTAGGGAGTTATGTGGTCCGTTTAGCAAGCAATACTAACATTCCCGATGCCCCAAGCGGGTTTCGCGCCTTTAGTCAACAAGCGACATTACAAATTAATGTGTTTGATAACTACACTTATACCTTAGAAACAATTATTCAAGCCGGGCAAAAAGGAATCGCCATTACTTCCGTTCCCGTCAGAATCAATGAGGATTTGCGACCTTCTCGTTTGGTTAAAAGTACCCCTGGTTACATCTGGCGGTCGATGATAACGATTCTTCGCATTTTTATGTTGTATAATCCCCTGCGTTTCTTTCTTATTACCGGTTCTATTCCCTTTAGTATGGGATTTCTCTTAGGCGTGCGTTGGCTAATTTTCTTTTTTATGGGCGCCGAACGAACCCGCATTCCCAGTTTAATTTTAACGGCCATTTTAATTTTAATTGGCTTTCAATTATGGATGTTTGGGTTAGTGGCTGATTTAATGGCAGCTAATCGCCAACTCATGGAAGATATTCAAAGCCATTTGCGAAAGCAAACCTATAAGTCTTAGCGCGTTTTTAGTATCAAAAATGAGTGAAACAGTTCACCCGCTACTCCAAGAAAAATCGCCTTCTCTTAATGGAGAAAAACTTGCCGATATTTTAATTAACCAGGAAAATATTCTGATTATTCAAGACTTAGATGGCGTTTGTATGGGGTTAGTGAAAGATCCCCTAAATCGAACAATTGATCCCAATTATGTCAAAGCTGCCAAGGCATTTGATAATCATTTTTATGTTTTAAGCAATGGCGAACATATTGGTAAACGCGGCGTCAACCCGATTATCGACCGCGCCTTTGGCGACGCTGAATTTGTGAAAGACAACGGCTTGTATTTGCCGGGATTAGGGGCAGGGGGTGTGCAATGGCAAGACCGTTTCGGCAAGGTTTCTCATCCTGGAGTAACTCAACAAGAATTAGATTTTTTAGCCGAAGTTCCCCAATGCATTCAACAACAACTGCAAGACTTTTTGAATCAGCCTTCCATGCCTCCTTTTTCCACAAACATAGAAACATTAATTGAAGCCTCAATTTTAGATAACATGGCTTCCCCAACCGCCAATTTAAATACTTTATATGAACAGTTAAAAGCGTATCCGAAACTTTATGCCAGTTTACAAAAACGGATGCAACAGTTAATGGAAAACTTGCTTAGCCTCGCCCATCAACAAGGATTAACGAATTCCTTCTTTGTTCATTATGCGCCCAATTTAGGACGAGATGAAAATGGCAAAGAAATTCTAAAACCGGTTCAAGCAAACGATTCCGGAACGACTGATTTTCAATTTATGATTCGAGGGGCCATTAAAGAAGCAGGTGTCTTGGATATTTTAAATCGGTATTACTACCAACGCACTGGCAACTATCCTTTAGGGAAATCCTTTAATGTTCGCAATGCCCCCCATAATTACTCTGATTTACTCGCGTTGGTTCACCAAAATTTTGATCCCAATTTAATGCCCATTATGGTGGGAGTTGGGGATACTGTTAATAGCAGCGTCATCGAAAACAATGGGTCTCTCGAAGCCAGAAGAGGAGGCAACGATCGCGCTTTTCTGCAACTGATTCAAGACAGCCATCCTCACAATATTGTGGTCTATATTGATAGCAGCGGGGGCGAAGTTCAAAATCGGAAACCGGTTCGCCTAGAAACAACAGCAGGTGGTGAAGCCAAAATTATTGAGGGGCCAACTGATCCCCGCGATACCGAGGATCCTTTAACGCTCAATGTGATCTTTCCCGGTGGGCACACCGAATATACGGCATTTTTCCAAAACCTCGCCGCCCATCGCGGTTATTCTCCTATTTAAAATCGTTTAAAACACACCTGCGAAGCGCATGGCAGTTGTTTTCTGCCGCGCTTCTGGTGTGACAAATATATTGAGTGGAGTGCCGCGCGAGGCGACTTCTTGGGCGCACTTGCTATTCGCAGTGCTATCCTAGTCTTTCAACTAGCTCCTCAAGCGTTAATTCCCATCCTCCCGATGGTACTACAATTAATTATAAAGAATAGAAAGCAAAATTGACAAGTGTTATGGAATCGGTTATTTCCAGCGATTGGTTATTGAATTATCTCGATGATCCCAATGTGGTCATTATTGACTGTCGCTTTGACTTATCCCGCCCTAGCTGGGGACGTCAGCAATATGAAGCAAGCCATATCCCTGGTGCGTTTTATCTGGATTTGAACCAAGACTTATCTTCCCCAGTGCAAAAACATGGAAGACGACACCCGCTTCCCCATCCTGAGACCTTGGCACAAAAGTTGGAAAATATGGGAATTCATTTCTCCCAAACCCGAGTTGTCGCTTATGATGATTCCCGTTTCGCCTTTGCTGCCCGTTTATGGTGGTTAATGCGCTATTTCGGCCATGATCAAGTTGCCGTATTGGATGGAGGGTGGCGTGCCTGGAAAATGGCAGGTTATCCTGTGAGTTCCGCAATTCCTTCTTCCAAAACCGGGAACTTTCCCCCTCAGCTTCGAAACGACTGGGTTGTGGATATAGAAGAAGTTAAGGCCCGTCAAGAAGACCGAAATGCTGTAATTATTGACTCTAGAGATGCTGACCGTTATCGGGGGGAACGAGAACCCATTGACCCCGTAGCCGGTCATATTCCAGGGGCAGTAAATTTCCCGTGGAAAACGGCGAGTGACGAACAGGGCAATTTGTATTCTCCTGCGCAACAGCGGCAGCGCTGGTTAAACGGCGATCCCGCCATTGGCGAAAATCAAGAAAAAATTGTTTATTGCGGATCTGGGGTAACCGCTTGCGTCAATTTATTATCGCTGCATCTAGCGCAACTTCCCCAAGGGAAATTATATGCCGGCAGTTGGAGCGATTGGTGTTCTTATCTGGAACAATAGGCGGTTCACTCTTCCATTAACTGTAAAACCCCGAGTCCTAATTCTTCTGTAGAGAGAGCCTTTGCCTCAAATAAGGCCATCATATCGGGAAGTTTAGGCTGTCCCCGAGAAGCCCCTTTTAAGCCTCTGGCAATAATTAATCCGCAATACCCTTGGGTTTGTTGACAGCGTTTTTCCCACTGCTGACGGGCATTGATATGCGTGGGATCGCTTTCTGCAAACTCGCCAAATAAATACAGTTCTCCATTACCAGTTTGCATAATCCCGAGATCATAAACCGCCTCGCTGGCAGGGTCTTCTCCGGCATTAAACCCAATTCCGTGGAGTCCCCCGGAATCCTGAATTTGGTCGATTATTTCTTGGGCTTTGGGGCGAGAGGTTTGGATCAACACCACCGGCATGCCTTCTCCTTGTTCGGCAATGCCCAATGACTGATAAACCTGCTTTTGATTATTTCGCATTTGCGCGATAACATCCCAAGGCAACATCCCTAAGGTGAGAAACGAGTCTTTGGGAACTAAGTTTTCTCTAATGGGAGATGAAAATTCTGCTTCCTCTAAGTCTGCCAGTTCTTCTGCTTCATCCTCATCAAGCAAACCGATTAATTCTTCTTCTAATTCGGGGGTAGTGGCAACCGTAACTGTTGTTGGGGTCGTTTCTTTGGCAGATTCAGGCAGTGGGATTTGATAGCGTTTTTCTAGTTTTTGATCAAAATTTCTCGCGAGTTGGGAGTAATTCTCCTGGATAAATTGTTGCAAGGCTTTCAGGGCGACATAGACCACAGCGGCTTCTTCTTCCCCGAGAAAACCACGCAATCCTTCATAAGGGTTAATACTTCCAAATTTGGGATCGACTTCCGTTGCACTGAAATTGTCCACTTCTTCCGGTTCTTCCACTTCTTCCGGGAGTTCGTAGTTGAGAAACCAACAATCTTGTTGCAAAAATGCATTTTCCAATTCCGCCATGGACTCCCCTTGAACCATTTGTAAACGGAAGGTTTTGAGAGAGTCAAAGGAGCGATACAATAAAACCCCATATTCTGCCCCCAACATTCCCATTACCGATATGTAAACGGGTTCCATTTCCCAATCATGAAATTCAAGGGCGATGATTTCACTGTCGTCTAGAATATCCCAGGGTGGGGTTTCCCAGATTTCTTGAGCCAGATTTAACAGGGCTTGCTGATAGGGGGCCGGCAACGGCAAGGGACGTTCTTCCCTGGTTTCGGCTAAACTCTGAAATAGGGCATCAATCAAAGGAAGTTCCGGGACATAATCAATGGCAATGTTTAATTCTTGCAGCACTCCCCGCAAGAAAAATTGGATCTCGCGATCGCGCACAACAATGCGTTGCGGACGACAAGGTTTCCCATACCCTTGTGGCGTTTCCATCGCCCGCAATAAGGCCCGAACGACTGTTTCTATGCCCGCTTGGGGCGACACCATCTCCATGGCGCGAACCGTGCCCTCGGAACCATCCACCCAAATGATACAATGGTGATGCTCACTTTGCGCCTTTTCTGCTAAATTGGCATCTTCGAAATTTTTACGGTCTCCTTCCCAAACTGTATTGTGTTGCGGGAGTTTTAGTAAACGGCGGATTGTTGTGGAATGAAGAGTAGCCATAAAAGCGCGGAGAGGGTTACTGGACTTATTTTAGCACTGGGAGGATCGGGTTAATCATTGCCTTGCAACAGCACAACCGCATAACTACAGATTGCTTCTTCCCGTCCTACAGCATCCATTTTTTCATTGGTCGTTGCTTTAATGCTAACTTGGTCTAGATTGATCTCTAAAGTCTGAGAAACGCGATCGCGCATCGCTTTCAAATGCGGTCCCAGTTTTGGTTTTTCTGCAACCACCACAGCATCAATATTGCTAATTAACCATCCCTGAGTTGTTATTAAACCTTTGACTTCCTGAAGCAGCGTGATGCTATCAGCATTCGCCCATTTGGCATCCGAGGGGGGAAAATAATAACCGATATCTCCCAAACTCAAGGCCCCCAACATGGCATCGATAATCGCATGAATGAGCACATCAGCATCGCTATGTCCTACTAAGCCTAAGTGATGGGGAATGTTGACCCCGCCGATAATCAACGGGCGGCCTTGTCCTAAACGATGAATATCATAACCATTGCCAACACGTAGTTTCATCAAACTTATCTCCTGGTAATGCCTGCTTCTATTCTCCCTCTTGTTTCCCTCAGAAAAAATTTTTCCCTCAACATTTGACAAACTCTAAAATCATCGTTACTGTAGTATTTGCGTTGTTAGGGACTGTAGTTCAACCGGTTAGAGCACTGCCCTGTCACGGCAGAAGTTGCGGGTTCGAATCCCGTCAGTCCCGTTTTCTAAAAAATCGATGGAAGCGGTTGGTTCCTTAACTTCTTGGTAGAGGTAAGGAATTTTTTTAATATTGATCCCGCAGACAACCTACTTTAAACGACCGGATCGCCAAATACTCAACAATAACCAAAACCCAATAAAACTGGCTGCGGCAAACAAGATATTGCTAACAAAAGACAATTGAGGGGTTTGGGCGTTGGAAGAAATAATCGCCGCCCCGATAATTAAAGAAGCAACAATAATACTAAAAGACAATCGATTAGCTGAGTCATCTAAACTTCTTCGCAACGGATCTAATTGTGGAATACTTAAATTCCAACGAATGGTTTCGGAAGTAACTCGGTCTAGCAATAATTCCAGTTGACGCGGCGTTTGTAAAGATAAACTTTTCATATCCAAAGTTGTTCTTAGCAAGGTCGGAATCGGATTATTTCCTAAAATTTGATTTCGGAATAAATCCGTCATTAAGGGTTTAACTTCATCGAGTAAATTGACCTGCGGATTAAATCCCCTTGCTACCCCTTCTAAATTGGCTAAACTTTTTGCATAAAGCCCCATATTGCTAGGAAGTTTCACATTGTTTTTACGAGAAACTTCTAAAATTTCATAAAATACTTCACTAAAATTGATTTGAGAAATGCTGAGATTGTAATACTTCCGTAGCATCTTGTCATAATCATTTTCCAGATTGATTAAATTAACATTTTTTGAACTTTCCGATAAGTCTAACGTTAATTGACTGCAACGCTGGGCATCAATATCCACAATTGCCAACAACATTTCTGTTAGAATTTGCTGAGTGCGAGGATCAAGCCGCCCAATCATGCCGCAATCAATTAATGCGACTCGTCCATCCTTGAGGTAAAAAATATTGCCCGGATGGGGATCAGCATGAAAGAAACCATCAAGATAAATTTGTTGGAAAAATACCCGAAACAGAAGCGTTGTAATTTCCTGACGGCGTTTGTTTTCATCATTTTTTGGAAGTTCTGCCGATAAAATGGGCATGCCTTCCAACCATTCCATGACTAATAATTTTTCTGTGGTAACATCCCAATGAATGGCAGGAACGACGACTTGTTTGGGATCAAACCAATTACTCTCTTCGAGATTCCGACGCAGTTGATCCGTGTAACTTGCTTCTTTGGTAAAATCTAATTCGGCACGGAGCGCGTTGGTAAACTCTTCTGCCAAAGCAACCACATCGTAGTCTTCTCCAAAGTCTGTGCGAGAGACTAATTCTGCTATCCCTTTGATGAGGGAAATATCCTGTTCCACAACCGTGTCAATGCCAGGACGTTGCACTTTCACGGCAACTTCTTTCCCATTGGCTAAGGTTGCCCGATGGGTTTGCGCAATGGATCCCGCAGCTACCGGTTGCTGATTAAATTCTGAGAATACTTCTTCCACTGGGGCATTGAGTTGTTCCCGCAATACTGTTTCAATATTGGTCCAAGAAACCGGCGGCACATTGGCTTGGAGAGCGGTGAGGGCTTCGATATAATCAGGCGGGATAATATCGGGGCGAGTACTCAGCAGTTGTCCAAATTTGACATAAACTGGCCCCAAATCAACTAAGATATTGCGGAGAACGGTGGGTGTTGGCAACTCCGGCGATTCTGCTTTTCCAACGGTTAGGAGACGGCGCATATAGTCCCAACCGTTGCGGAAAACGACTTCGAGAATTTCTCGTTGACGACTTGTGTTTTGGGTAAGGAAGACCACAGTTTATCTCTCGTGCAATGTTAAATAATGTTACTTCCCTCTTATAACAGTTTGTCAAAGCGATTGTCTGTTTGCAATTGCTTTAGGAGTTCTTTAATATCTTGGGTGCGATCTTTTTTGGCAACAAAGGTCACCTCGCGATCGCGCACAATCACCAAATCTTCGACGCCGAGAGTAACGACTACCTCTTGTGAATCAGAACTATAGATAATGCTGCCTTGGGTATCCAAGCCCATATGGGTTCCCATTGCCACATTGCCTTGATCCCCGTTGAACAAACGTTCCAGTGCCTTCCAATCCCCCAAATCATCCCAACCAAAATCGCAAGGAATGACATAACTCAATTGGGTGTTTTCCATCAAAGCATAGTCAATACTGTTTTTAGGAAGATCGGGGTAAGCCGCTTTGCCTTTTTCCTGTAGGGGGGTTAAGATATCCGGTGCATATTGTTGCAACTCTTGGAGAACCACCCCGGCGCGAAAAATAAACATCCCGCTATTCCAGCTAAAGCGTTTGCTATCCAGAAAAGACTTTGCTGTCTCATAATCGGGCTTTTCGGTAAAGCGAGCAACGCCATAGGCAGTCAAATCTTGATAGGTTCCCGCGAGGTCTCCTTGTTCAATGTAACCGTAGCCTGTAGCGGGATAGGTGGGGTTAACCCCAAGAGTAACAATGGCTGATTGGCGTTTTGCCAGTTCTTCTGCAGCCGCGATCGTTTTGACAAAGGTTAGGGTATTCCCGATCCAATGATCCGCAGGAAAAAAAGCAATCACCGCATCTTCTCCATAACGCTTTGCAATTTCAAGGGTTGCCCATGCCACTGCCGGTGCTGTATCTTTGCCTTCGGGTTCCACCAAACAATTTTCTGCCGGTAATTGAGGAAGTTGTTCTTTAACCCTTGAGGCTAACAGTTGGGAGGTAATTACCCAGAGTTTGTCCCATCCAGAAGCCAAATGCAAGACGCGGTTCGCTGTCGCTTGCAGAAGCGTATTGCCGCTGCCGTCTAGGGATAAAAATTGTTTGGGGCGTTCACGGCGGCTAACTGGCCAAAAGCGTTCTCCTTTGCCGCCAGCAAGAATAACAGGGATGATTGAAACACTCATAGGTTGATGATAGTTATGCGTTGAGTCTTCATTGATTTTAAGAGATAATAGTTTATTAAAAACAGGGAACTTATAAAATCTCTGAACAATCGGATTAATCTTTTATTTTTGGTATTCATTTCAATCGGGAAAAATAAATGATGGTAAAACAAATGATCAAACGAATTTTATATTTAGTCATTGCATTATTATTAGCAGGAATTTGGGTCTTATTAGATGCGAAACCGGCAGTTGCACAAGATAAAAATGTTAACTATACTCATACCGTTGTTTCTGAAAGGGACTTTTCCAATGAAGATTTAGAGGGGGCGGTTTTTGCAGCGGCGCAAATGCGTCGCACCAATTTTAGCGGCTCTAATTTAGAAAATGCCATGTTTACCAAAGGCGATTTAACCAATGCAGATTTATCTGATACAAATTTAAGCGGCGCATTAATGGATCGCGTAGTTTTAGATGGGGCCGATTTAAGCAATGCGGTCTTAATCGGAACAGTCATGACGCGGAGTAGCTTTGAAGGAGCTAATATTACCGGGGCTGATTTTAGTGAGGCGATTCTCAATCGTTATCAAAATAAATTGCTATGTGAGCGAGCAGAAGGCGTTAACCCCATCACCGGTGTTGCCACCCGGGATAGTTTAGGATGTCGCTAAACTCAAAACATTAAACATTGCCCGAAGACATCCTCTCTAAGCCGCCAGCAATAAGGAAAACTCGCCTTAGCCTCAACACCGCTTCTCATAACAATTGGTAAGAAGTTATAAGATTTCTGAGTTTTTAGCCCCATAGTCACGTACGATGAAGGATAAACTTTTGAAAAAAATTAGTTAAGGAGGTTCAACGGTGTCATTACCTTTGTTGAACTATGTTCCTTCTAGCCAAAATACGCGCGTAGAAGGATATGAAGTCCCTAGTGAAGAACAAATTAAACCGACTCCCGGCATGATGACTTCTGAAGAAGATGTGGAAGCTGTCATCTGGGCGGCCTATCGGCAGATTTTTAGTGAACACCAAATGCTGGCCAGTAACCGGCAAAGTTTACTGGAATCTCAATTGCGTTACGGCCAAATTAGTGTTAGAGACTTTATTCGCGGGTTGCTTACGTCGGATTCCTTCCGTCGCATGAACTACGAACCCAATAGTAACTACCGCTTTGTGGAACTATGCGTCCAACGCGCCCTTGGACGGGATATTTACAACGAGCAAGAAAAAATTGCTTGGTCCATTGTGGTTGCCACCAAAGGGATTAACGGATTTATTGAGGATTTGCTCAATAGTGAAGAATATCTCAACAACTTTGGTGAAGAGACGGTTCCCTACCAGCGCCGTCGGGTCTTGCCGCAAAAAGACGCCGGAGAAACGCCTTTCAATCTCAAAACACCTCGTTATGGTCCTTACTACCGTCGGCAATTGGGCTTCCCCCAACTTGTTTGGCAAAACCAAGTGCGTCGGTTTACTGCTCAAGAAAAACAGCCCAAAGCAGGGGATCCCAGCTTGTACTTAAATGTTGCTCGCAGCTTGAGTAGCGCAAAAGGGAATTCCTTACCAAAAGTCTCGGCCTTAAATATTGACTACGACAAAAAAGTCCCTTATCGTCAGTTCAGTTAAACCGAACAACAACATTAATCTCATCTTATTCTTAAGGATGGAAGGTTAAGGAAAGGGTCGCCAATTAGCAGGGTGATTTGCTAGTGAGGCAGGTTACTTTGTTAATGGGTGGCTCTTTTTGCTCTTTCCGCAATCAATGGAGATAATAGGAGGGTGACTGTTTTAAAATTTAGAGAAAAAACGCGCATTATGGTCTTAACAGAAACAACGCAACAGCCGGCAGGAAGCGACTTTCTGAGAGAAATTAA
This sequence comes from Cyanobacteria bacterium SW_9_44_58, assembly GCA_003021905.1. Taxonomy (GTDB): domain Bacteria; phylum Cyanobacteriota; class Cyanobacteriia; order Cyanobacteriales; family Rubidibacteraceae; genus Halothece. The sequence continues at coordinate 26,446 of PXPI01000066.1, forward strand.
GGATTCTCCCAATCAATCGCTGCTGCCTTTAACGGCAACGGTTAATGCCCAAGATCACCTAGAAATTGGCGGTTGCGATGTTACCGAACTGGTGCAAATATTTGGTTCTCCGCTCTACATTATGGATGAACACAGCATTCGCACCGGCTGTGCTCAATATCGAGATGGTTTAGCCAATAATTATTCCGGCCAATCGTTAGTCATTTACGCTTCAAAAGCTCTCAATTGTCTGGCAATTTGTGCCCTAGTTGCCGATGAAGGCTTAGGAATTGACGTGGCTTCTGGCGGAGAACTTTATACCGCTTTGCAAGCTGGGGTAGATCCCAAAAAAATTTACTTTCATGGCAATAATAAATCCCGAGCTGAACTGGAACAAGCGCTAGCGTGTCATTGTACCGTTGTTGCTGATAATTGGTTAGAACTAAAGACATTAGCCGAATTAGCTCCAGGAAAGTCGCCCCGGGTGATGTTGCGGATAACCCCTGGAATTGAATGTCACACCCATGAGTATATTCGCACCGGACACCTGGATAGTAAATTTGGGTTTGATCCCAATCAAGTTGAGGAAGTCTTAAATTTGTTAAGGAATACCCCCTCCTTAGATTTTGTGGGAGTCCATGCTCACATTGGGTCTCAGATTTTTGAACGGGAACCCCATCAAGATTTAGCCGGGGTATTGGTCAATTGGCTAAAGCGAGCGTCTGAGTTAGGGTTGCCGCCACAAGAATTAAATGTGGGGGGAGGTTTAGGCATTCGCTACACCGAAGCTGATGATCCCCCTAGTATTGGTGAATGGACAGCAACTGTTGCCCAGGCTGTGGAACAAGCATGTCAACAAGCGCAGATTAATTTACCCAAGTTGATTTGCGAACCAGGCCGCTCCTTGGTAGGAACAACCGGTGTCACGGCTTATACGGTAGGTTCTTGCAAGGAAGTCCCGGAAACGAGAACTTATATTGCTGTCGATGGCGGCATGTCTGATAATGCTCGTCCCATTACTTATGAATCGGTTTATCGATCGCTGATAGCCAATAAAATGTCTCAGGCGGGCACGGAAACGGTTTCTGTTGCCGGGAAACATTGTGAGTCTGGCGATATTTTGATCAAAGAAGCATTGCTGCCGCCTGCTGAACCGGAAGATACCTTATTAGTGATGACCACTGGCGGTTACGGCTATAGTATGGCATCGAATTACAATCGCTTGCTGCGACCGGCCATGGTCTTGGTACATGAGGGAATTGCCGATGTGATTATTCAGCGTAAAACCTACCAAGATCTTATTAATCATGATCGATTACCGGAAAGACTGAGTTCAAATCCTTCCACAACCCTTTAAAATTAAATCAGTCCTCGGCTTTAATATGAAGACCCTTGTTCGTTTGACACAATAATGCCCTCCCAAGGCTTATCCCATTTTCTCCCCTGGCTTCCCAGTTGGTTCCCTGGGGTTTTAGATGTTGCCCTAGTTATCCTGTTGCTTTACGTGGCAATCCGTTTGTTAGGAGACCCCCAAAGTCGTACCCGTTGGGTGGTTCAGGGGTTTATGATTCTGATTGTGCTCCTAATGGCGACCATGTATGTCAGCCAATTGCTTCAACTGCAATTATTGCAATTTGTGCTGGAAAAACTCTTGATTGGGTCTGCGGTTGGGATAATTGTCATTCTCCAATCCGAATTTCGTCGCTTTTTGGAACAACTGGGACGGGGAAAACTGCGCCAATTATTTCCGTCTTCGGGCAATGGCAAACTGCAACCGGATAATGTTTTAGATAAAATTTTGGATGCAGTGCGAGAATTATCTCAAAAGCGCATTGGCGCCTTACTCCTGTTGGAAACCCATGAGCCCATCGATGCGGCAGAATTTAGAAGTCCCGGTGTCACTTTAAATGCTGAAATTTCCAGTGAGTTGATTCAAACCCTGTTTCAAACCACAACCGCATTGCATGATGGGGCGGTTTTACTGCGGGGATCGCGCATTGTTGCCGCTTCTGTGATATTGCCTTTAACGGAAAAAAGTTTGTCTCGGCAATTGGGAACCCGACATCGGGCAGCAATCGGCATTACCGAGAGAGTTTCCGATTGTTTATGCATTGTCATCTCGGAAGAAACCGGTTCCATTTCTTTAGCGGAACAAGGAACCCTGCAACGCCCGTTGACCAGAAGCCGCTTAAGAGAATTGTTAGAATTAAGGTTTTCACCTGCAGTAGAACGGGAAACAGTTGCCCAAGATTTTGGTCGTCTAACTCGGCAAATTGGTTCTCAAGGAAAAATTCTTTTTAAGCAAGGCGCCCGTTTGTTTTCATTGAAGTCTTCAAAACGTAAAAAATGATTGCTAAGCCCACTGGATTACAAAAGCTTCCCTCTGATTTAGATGAAAATCGTCTCCCGCAACAAATTGCTGTCATTATGGACGGCAATGGGCGCTGGGCGCAACAGCGAGGGTTTCCTCGGGTGATGGGGCATCGCAAAGGGGTGGATACCCTCAAAGAATTGCTCCGTTGCTGTCGGGATTGGGGAATTCCGGGATTAACCGCTTATGCCTTTTCCACGGAAAATTGGGGACGGCCCTCAGAAGAAGTTGACTTTTTATTGACCTTGTTTGAGCGGGTGTTGCGCCAACAATTGTCGGAAATGATGGCAGAGGAGGTGCGCATTCGCTTTGTGGGGAATTTAGAGGCGCTTCCCGAATCATTGCAAGCGGAAATTGCCTCGGCAATGGAACAAACAGCCAACAATCAGGGAATTGAGTTTACAGTGGCAAGCAATTATGGCGGTCGGCAAGAGATTATCGCCGCCTGTCGCGCGATCGCGCAACAAGTGCAGGAAGGCCGTCTAAGTCCCGACCAAGTGGATGAGGCGTTATTTAAGCAACATCTTTATACCGCTCATTTGCCGGATCCCGATTTATTGATTCGCACTAGCGGCGAAATGCGCATTAGCAATTTCTTGCTGTGGCAATTGGCTTATGCGGAAATTTATGTGACTGATACCCTTTGGCCTGATTTTGATCGCCATGCCTTTCATCAAGCATTATTAGCGTTTCAACAGCGCGATCGCCGATTTGGTAAAATCCGGAAGTAAGTAAGGATCATCGGCAAATATTGATTTATGCGAAACTCCCCTGATCATGCTTTTTGCGCCCAAGGATTGACTCGATCCTGTATTGAATCCAGTCTCATTGGGGGAGATCAATGAGCAGTTCTCCCCAAACGGTTTGTATTGTTTTAGGAACGCGTCCCGAAGCCATCAAGCTGGCCCCTGTTATCAAGCAGTGTCAACAGTGCTCTCGTCTCAAAACCCATGTCATTCTTACAGGGCAGCATCGGGAGATGGTTGCTCAGGTAATGAAGCTATTTCAGCTAGAGGCTGACCAAAATTTAGAAATTATGCAAGCTGAGCAAACCCTCAGCGATATTACTTGTCGCAGTTTAAAGGGGTTGGAAACACACTTTCAAAACCTGCAACCGCATTTAGTCTTAGTGCAAGGGGATACTACCACCGCTTTTGCCGCCACACTGGCTGCCTTTTATCAACAAATTCCCACCGGTCACGTCGAAGCGGGATTGCGTTCTTATCATTTATATAATCCCTATCCCGAAGAAGCTAATCGCCGCCTCATTGCCCAACTCGCCCAACTCAATTTTGCCCCCACTCCCGCTGCGGTTCAAAATTTAGAAAACTCAGGGGTAATTGGAGAAATTCATCTCACCGGCAATACCGTTATTGATGCGCTATTAACCATGGCTGAACGTCATCCCCCTTGTGAAATTCCCGGTTTAGACTGGGCATCTTATCGGGTTTTGCTAGTAACCGTTCACCGGCGGGAAAACTGGGGAGAACCGCTATCTGATATTATCAAAGGCTTACAACAGATTTTAGATCAGTTTCCCGAGACGGCAGTTTTACTCCCCTTGCATCGCAACCCAACAGTTCGGAACCCCATTAAAAGCGCTTTAGGAGAACATCCTCGCGTTTTTTTAACAGAACCCCTTGATTATTCCCAATTAGTGGGTGCTATGCAACGCTGTTATTTATTGCTGACTGACTCAGGCGGGTTGCAAGAGGAAGCCCCCAGTTTAGGCAAGCCCGTGTTAGTGTTGCGCCGCAATACGGAACGCACCGAAGCCGTTACGGCTGGAACTGCAAAACTCGTGGGAACCCATCCTCAGAATATCTTCCAAGGCGCCAGCGAGTTGTTAAAAAATCAGCAGGCCTATCAAGGAATGGCCATGGCCATTAATCCCTTTGGCGACGGTCAAGCGGCAAAGCGGATTGTGGAAATTATTGAGCGTTATTTGGAAAATAATGTCCCTCATTAGAAGATGTTTTTAGGGGGAATTGCCCTTAAGTGCGCTTCAACTCTTGTTTTAAGCGATAAATAATTGTATCTCCATCCACTTGCGAGAGAATATCTTCGATCACGGTACTTGGGCCTAGGGGACCCCAACTGCAACCCTGTTTCAGGTATTCTTGGGCAACTTGGCCCACCGTATAAGCCCCATATCCCGCGATCGCGCCCTGAGTGGCAGCTAAGCCGGTGTAAGACATGATCGCGCTGGGACTGCCCCAACTCGCCCCAATGAGGGCAGTGCTTTTGCCCAAGCCGAACAAGGCACTTGTGCCGATTTCCCCGAACAGTAAGCTTCCCGAACTAATTAAAATTCGACGCCACAGTCTGCCCGCTTCGTAACTGGTCATGGGCAACCCATAAAGCTTGGCTAAGCCTCGAATCAACGCTAAATCAGCAAAAGTTCCCCCAACCAGGTCAAAAATGGCAATGGGATTCACTGCCACCGCGATCGCTTTATATTTGGCGTAATTCCAAATTAAGGTTTCCGCATCGTCTTGGCGCAATCTGACCGTTGCCTGGGCAATGTGAGTCTCCGCCTGTTGGGCTTGCAACAGGGCATTCAACGCCAACAAGGAGCGGCCTTCTCGATTTAAAATATCCAATATTGCCTCTTTTAGGGCTTCCACTTGCGGCGGCGGCGTTTCCTGTTGGTAGCTAATTTCCCCATCGGGTTTTTCCACTCGCACCTGCATTGGGGCCGGTTCTGCCGATACCATGACAATTTCTCGGGGGGATAGCAATTGTTTTAACTGTTCTTCTTCTTTCCCCGTTCCCAATTGCCGCAGTTGCTGGTAAATCGCTTGCCGGTCTTTTTCCGGATAAAGATCCACTTTGTTAAAGACCAACAATAGCGGTTTTTTTGCCTGTCGCAGTTCGCACAGGGATTGATATTCCGTGCGCGTGATATCTCCAGCCACCACAAATAAAATTAAATCCGCTTGCTGGGCAATGATTTGCGACATTTGCGCCCGTTCTTCCCCTTCCACTTCATCTAAGCCTGGGGTGTCGATTAATTCGATTTGAACTTTACCGCTAGTGGGCGTCCAGCGGATGGTTTGAGGCCAACGGGTAACGCCATTGACGGGGCCGGTGGTCATGACTTTTTTCCCCACCAAAGCGTTGATAACAGCGGATTTGCCCCGACTAACCAAGCCGAAGGCGGCAATGCGAATTACCGTTTCATCGAGTTTATCGTAAGCTGCTTTGATGGTTTGCAAGTCTTCTTTGACGGCGGCTTGCAGTTCGCTATTGGGAACCGATTTGCCATAACGACGGGCATTGCCGTACCAAGATAAGGCTTGGCTTAAACTGGCACGGGCTTGGTTGAGATGGGTTTGTTGGGAAGAAGCGTTTACTGTCATTGCAGTGATAGGTTATTGGCATTTGGTGACTGGTGATCAGAAAAAATAGACAAATAACAAATTACCAATAGCTAACTAAACTTTGATTTTAAGAGTACCCCTTGAGAATCTTTCAGTTCAAAGCGATTCAGGTCGTTAATTTCCAGTCCCGGCGACGCGATCGCGCATTCCCACTGAGACAAATCTAATTGTAGCCAATCCCCTAAGGTGACGGTAATCGGTTCTCCCCCATGTGACTGACCATAGCAATTTGTTCCCCGTGATTGTCGGGATTGCTTCGCACCCCATAGAAAACCGTATGGGTATCTTCGCTAAATTTATTAAAGCGGTCGGTTCCTGGAACAAGATTCCGATTTAGCCAGCAATGTTGTTTCCGAAATCGGCGCAAACTGAGATTAAAGGCGGTTTGTTCCGGATTTAACGCCTCCTGGGTCTGAGACACATTACAAACCTCATAACAGTCTTCCATAAACATTAACGCAAAATATTTCAATTTGGGAATATCCATATCTTGCAAAAAGGTAATCATGCCGGGACGATTCAACCCTCTAAGCAGGGAGATTTCACAGCGATCTGCGTTTTCTCCTAAACAAGCGCGACAGGTTTCGACTACGGCATTGAGATCATAATCGCGCTCAATCATGGTTGTTTGTAAGGCTTTGCCAAATTCCCGGAGTTGTTCGAGGGTTTCAAATCCCAAAGACTTGAGGCGACGGAAAGACTGGGGTTGATTATAAATTTGTTCCGTAATTTGCCAATCCAAAAAGCCCACTTCTTCCGACACTACTTTCACCCCATACCGTTCATCGGTGTTGCGGAAAAACATCCAGGGGGTGTGCATCAAGGCATTGATAAAATCCATGGGAATTCCTGGACTCAACCCATACACCCAAATATTGGTGGCCGGATTGTCATAAGCTTTGCCGAGAACGTCTGGAAGCGTATTGCCTAAATTCCAATTGATGTTTTCCCCGGGGTCAATCTGATTGCCGCGGCGAACCGTATCATGATTGGCACAGCCGGTAATCCAACGCTCTCCTTGATACATCACTTCTGAGACGCGCCGCCATTTCCGTTCCCAAAATCCCGCTAGGGCTGGGGTATTATGAGCAAAAATCAAGGGGCCCCATTGATACGATTCCGGTTTCAGCTCAATTAAATCCCGATAGGTGGACAATTCTTCCCAACCCGGTGCCGGCCAAGGACGGCCATCTTCAAAAATGGTAAACATCAAGCGTTGGTTGCCGCCGATTTCCTGGACCACATCGCTCATTTCCAACAGGTAGGCATCATCTTGTTCGACTCTGCCGCTGAGGGGATTAAAGAACCGAAAATCTTGGCCGCCATCGACGCGAATGCCATCGGCACCGGTATTGAGTTTCCGCCGTTGCATTTCCAGGAAAATCGCTCGTACTGCAGGGAGTTGATGGTTTAAGTCCTGCCCATACATATTGGGCCCTTTCAGAAACTGCCGATTCATGAGAAGTTCCGCTTGGTTATCGGCATGGCCATAGACTAAATCATAGATTAGTTTGATGGGACCGGTGGAAAAGTTGTGCAGGGCGGCAACAAAATCAACCGCTTCATCCGGGCGCAAGCTACCTAAAAGGGCAGGATTGGCGGCGCTGGACCCTAAAATGGGAACATCATAGCCCCAATCTTGGGTACTGGGTTTTTTCAGTTTAATTTCAACGGCATCACAAAGGGGAAGATAGCTGGAATCGGGGTGTTGGCTTTCTTGATCTTCAAAGTCGAAAAATTCGCTAATGGGGCTATTGTCATCGCGATATTCAATGGTGGGTTCAATCGGCAGCAGTTGCACCGCATCATACCCGATATAGTTTTCTTCGCTGGGGGTAAGGGGTTCTCCTTGGGCTAACTTGTCGGAAATGGTTTGATAAACTCGGGTTAGTCCTTCAAAGGTGCCTTCTTCAGAGGCGGTTCCCACATGCAATTGCAAAATATTGTTCGGTGGCGGAACGCGAGGCGGGTTTCCTTCCGAATCGGGCTGCGAGGTTTGTTGAAAATAGGCTAAGTCGGCTCGTTGCTGTTGCAAATGGTTTAGATCATAAACTTCTGCTGGACCGAAAACACCAAAGGGAAGGGAATAAGCCACCACATCCCGCACCGCTTCCAGTTCTTCGCGGGAATCTAGGTAGCGCAGCCAGTAGAGGCTTCCCAGTTGATGGCGACTGCCGGGACGCATCCCTGCATAAACGCCCCAGAAGAATTCCCCTTGTTGACACATGGGAACGCGATCGCGCCGAAATTTGACCGTTTGGCTGCTAGCGCGCAAATCAATTTCAGCTTCGGGGGTGAATACTTCCAGATAAATGGCCCGAGGGCGCATTACTTCCCCGGTTAATTCCGGCGTCCAAAAGCCGATTTCAGTTAGGCCATCTTCCCGATAATGGGCACCGAGGCGACGGGCAAAGGCAGCTGCTTTTTTGACATAGCTTAAATCTGAGTAATCAATATCAATTGCCCAATCTAGGAGTTCTTGGGTTGCTTTTTCCTGTAGTTGAATCGTTTGTTCTGTTTCTACAGCCACTTTGATAATACTTCCAACAACAATGACAATTTCAGTTTAAGGAATTTGGTTGGCACTGTATAGGCAGGAAGTCGTTAAATTAATACTGATGGCATGATTCGCCTTTTCTAATTCTCAGTTCGGCGTATTTTTGTTCCGTTCAATATATCGGTTGAGATCAAAACGCCGTTAATTCTAAGGTGGAAGTAAACCGCCTTAACAACAACAGATTGAAAACTGAGTCGTTGTGGGGTCCGGATTGTCAAAGATAAATCCGGGGTTGTCTAAGAAATTTTTTTGCAAATTGGGACTTCAAAAACCTTAAAAATTCTACCGTTGGGTTGGTGATTTTCAACTTCCTTGATGCTATTGTTCGTTTAACACTCGCTAACTTAGACGGGAGACACTCAAGATTCAAAATAAACAAAAACGAAACGTTTTTTTGTCTGACGCTACTGTTAACTCTAAATTAGTAAGAAACAAAAACGATATCAAATTAATTTGTAAAATTGGAGGTTAATTAATGAAATCTTCTTTAGTGATTCTTTACCATCGTCAACCTTATGACGAAATCATGGATGAAAACGGCATCATTCATTACAAAGCAAAACAAAGTCCCAATGGAATTGTTCCCACTTTAAAAGGCTTCTTTTCCAATGTCAATCAGGGAACTTGGGTGGCTTCAAAAGCCGTTAAAACAGCCGATCAAGCTGATTTTAAAGAGCGAATTTCTGTGGACGAAATTGAGGACGGAGGCAATTATAATGTCCGTCGAATTGCTTTAACCGAAAAACAAATTGAAGAGTTTTACCACATTACTTCGAAAGAAGCTTTTTGGCCAATTTTGCATTCTTTTCCTTATCACTTCACCTACGAAACTTCCAATTGGCAAAACTTTAAAAACGTTAATCGTTTATTTGCAGAAGCAACTTGTGAAGAGGCTGCCGATGATGCCTTAATTTGGGTCCATGATTATAATCTTTGGTTAGTGCCGCAATATATTCGGGAAATCAAACCCAATGCCAAAATTGCCTTTTTCCACCATACGCCTTTTCCGTCAGTGGATATCTTTAATATTCTGCCTTGGCGAGAAGAAATTATTGATAGTCTCCTCTGTTGCAATATTGTCGGTTTTCATATTCCGCGCTATTCGGAAAACTTTGTTAATGTTGCCCGCAGTCTGCGGGATGTGGAAGTGGTAAGCAAAGAATCCGTTCCCGAACATATTACCCCGGTGGGAACAGCATTAGCAGAACCGGAAATGACCACGCAATTGCGTTGGCACAATCGCATCGTTAATGTGGATGCCTTCCCCGTGGGAACCAACCCGGAACAGATTGCCAACACCTTGCATCAACCGGAAACCGAAAAACGGTATGAAGAAATTTTAGAACGGTTGCAAGGACGCAAGTTAATTGTGTCTGCAGGACGTGTAGACTATGTCAAAGGCGTTCGGGAAATGTTGGAAGCTTTTGGCAGGTTGCTGGAACGTCGTCCCGAATTGCAAGGCAAAGTGAATCTAATGGTCACTTGTGTTGCCCCTGCCAGCGGGATGCGTGTCTATGAAGAAGCCCAAAATTTAATTGAACAGTTAGTGGGACAAATCAATGGACACTTTGCCACCTTAGATTGGATTCCCATTATGCTGTTTACCCAGCCGATTTCCTTTGAGGATTTGATGTGCTACTATCGCGCCGCGGATATCTGTTGGACGACGCCCTTGCGAGACGGCCTGAACTTAGTGGCAAAAGAATATGTGGTTGCCCGGGAAGGAAAAGGCGGGGCCTTGATTCTCTCTGAATTTGTTGGGGCAGCAGTGGAATTGCCCCAAGCGATTTTAACCAATCCCTATTCCATGGATCGGATGGATGACGCCATTGATCAAGCCCTAGATATGTCCCAAGCGGAACAAGAACAACGGATGCAGAAAATGTATGAGACCGTTGCAAAATATGATGTCGCCTATTGGGGCGATCGCGTGTTTGATAAATTCCAGCAAATCCAAGAGGAAATCGACAAACAGCCTACGACGGTTTAATCGATCGCGTTTGATTAAGGGACTCTAAAAACTATCCCCCCTGCCTTTAGGGGGAAAGCTAGTGTCTGGTTTGTTTGAGAAGGAACTAGAAGGGATTATTTACCGGTGAATAATTTTTTGACCTTATCAACAATACCTTCTTCTTCTTCGGTTTCCGACATTCCTTCTTGGGCTTTTTCCATACCTTCTTCGGCTTTGCCTTGGATCGCTTTTTGGGCTTCTTCGGCTTTTTGATCAGCCTTATCTACCCCTTTTTCTACCGCTTTTTTCGCGTTTTCTGCACCTTGTTGGACTTGCTCAGTCGCATCCTCAGCCATTTCTTCCATGGCCGCTAGGGATTGCCCAGATTGAGGAAGCGCGATCGCGCTGGAGGCGAACATTGCTACGCTGGAAAAGGCAATAACTGCAAAGCAAAAAATCCCGAATCCGATTTGTTGAATGGTTTTTAGACTCATCTTGATGTAGGCCTCACAAACCTCACTCGCGTTTTCACCCCTAATGTTATTGTTTTTTTTAAAAAAGTCAAGCATTCTCAATAACAAAAAATTAATCTCTAAGAAAATCTTATTTAGTTTGACTAATTGATTAATCTGTGCCATCGATGATCGCAAAAGCAATTTCAGTCATGCTTGCTTAATTAGCTCAGGAATCATATCTGGTTGCGCTTAGTCGCTGTCCAATAAATATTTTTGTTGATACACAGCTTCCACATTATACCAATTGAGGAAAATACGGGCGATTTCTAGCGCCAGTTGCGGTTTCCCCCAATTAATCAGCCATTGCAAAAGCGGCCGCATGGTTTTTTCATTTAAACGGCCGCCCAATGACAGTGTTCCCCACAAAATTCGATGTAGCATGGTCATTTGAATCATCATTTTGACTTCCCAAGTGGGATGTTTTTGATAAAATAAAACGCCCATTTTTCCCCGTTGGATTTCTTTTTCAATTAAATTGGGAAGTTGGTCTAAATGAAACGGGGGATGCCAATGATAACCAACCGCCTCTGGACATTTAATCAGTTTGAGTCCCAGTTTTTTTAAGCGCACCCCTAATTCTAAATCCTCCCAACCATAGAGTTGAAATTGGGGATCAAATAATCCGGCTTGTTCTAACCAGTGACGGTGAATCGCCACATTGCCCGTGGCAAAATAGGCCGCGGAAAAATCTTTGAATTTGTAGGGTTCTGCGGTGGGATTCTCAAAATTCGAGGTATTAATCACTCGCCCGTAAGTAAATACCCGAGGGGGAGTTTTTTTCTGTCTCTGGTTTAAACAGTTGGCATGGGCTTGAATAAAGCTTTCCGTGACCACTAAATCGCTATCGATAAAAATAATAAAGTCCCCTTGGGCGTTTTTGATGCCAAAGTTTCTGGCAGCGGCAGGCCCTTGATGGGATTGTTGAAACCAGCGCAGATGAGGAAAATGGCTTTGTTTTAGCCAAGGAATGGTCTCATCTGTGGAACCGTCATCAATAAGAACAATTTCATAGCCCTGAATAAGGTTTTGGTCGGCAATGACTTGATTTTCCAGGGCGGCAAGACACTTTTCTAAAATGGGTTGACGGTTATAGGTGGGAATAATAACACTAAAAAACATGGCTTGGATTGGTGATTGGGGATGGCTAAATGGGTCTGGTCGTCTTCTTGTTTGCGATCGCGCTTTTAGGATAAGATGAAAGACTTACAGCCAAAGATAGAGCAAGGATAAGGAGAGATTGGTTTTATGGCGCAGATGTACTATGACCAAGATGCGAATTTAGACCTATTGATGGACAAAACCGTTGCCATTATTGGCTTTGGTTCTCAGGGCCATGCCCATGCTTTAAACTTAAAAGAGAGCGGGGTCAATGTCATCGTGGGCTTGTATGAGGGCAGTAAGTCCATTCCGAAAGCCGAATCGGCAGGGTTGACGGTGAAACCCGTCGCGGAAGCGGCGCAACTGGCGGATGTCATTATGGTGTTGCTTCCCGATGAAGTGCAGAAAACCGTTTATAAACAAAAAATTGAACCCTACTTAAATTCCGGAAAAGCCTTAGCCTTTGCCCATGGGTTTAATATCCATTTTGGACAGGTAATTCCCCCGGCAGAAGTGGATGTTTTCATGGTTGCCCCGAAAGGCCCTGGCCATCTGGTGAGACGAACCTATCAACAAGGACAAGGGGTGCCCTGTTTATTTGCCATTTTTCAGGACGAAACCGGACAAGGGCGCGATCGCGCCATGGCGTATGCCAAAGGAATTGGCGGCACTCGCGCCGGTATCTTGGAAACCACCTTCCGGGAAGAAACCGAAACCGATCTATTTGGGGAACAAGCTGTCCTTTGCGGAGGCATCAGCCAGTTGATTAAAACCGGTTTTGAAACCTTAGTGGAAGCAGGTTACCAACCCGAATTAGCTTATTTTGAATGTCTCCATGAAGTCAAGTTGATTGTGGACTTGGTTGTAGAAGGGGGACTGGCCAATATGCGCAACAGTATTTCCAACACGGCAGAATATGGGGATTATACTCGCGGCCCTCGCGTCGTCAGTGAAGATACCCGTGCCGAGATGAGAAAGATTCTATCCGAAATTCAATCCGGGGAATTTGCCCGAGAATATGTGTTGGAAAATCAATCCGGCGGATCAATGTTGAGATCCACTCGCCGCCGCGAAGCAGAACATTCCATTGAAGAAGTGGGCAAAGATTTGCGGGCGATGTTTAGTTGGTTGAAGAAGGATTAATTTTTATTCGCAATTGATGACTGCTGCACCTATAATTAAAGCGGTTTCTTAGTTATAGGTGTCAGTCATGGAATCAGAAAATCCTAGAGAATACGAATTTGATGAGTCCCAAAATGAGTTAATTCAGGGACTTGCCTCAACTATGAAATTTGTCGGCTATTTCCTCATTGCCGTTGGAATTCTGGTAGCCATTTCAGGAATCTTTACAATTGCCCAAGGGGGATTTTCCGGCTTAGTGCAAGGCATTGTACAAGCAATTATTGGTTTTTGGACAATTCAAGCAGCGAAATCATTCCAGTTAATTGTTGATACCGAAGGGAGAGATATTGAAAACCTAATGGGCGCCTTAGGAGAGTTGCGAAAACTTTATCGGCTGCAGTATTGGATATTAATGATTGCTTTAGTTTTTGTTGTTATTGGCTTAATTGTCGGCCTCGTTGCCGGTATATTCGGCAGTTAAGTATTTAAACTTAAACTTTAAGGCGCGACGCGCGAGGAAAAAACGGCAGAGGCGATCGCGTTTTCGCTTAATTTGATGACTGTTGCGGGGATAAAACAACCATCCCATAGGCCTCCGGAGAAAGATAGCGTTGCGCCGCTTGTTGAATGGTTTCCGGAGTTAAATTGCGGATGATTTGCGAGTAATTGATCGCGGCATTGAGATCCCCCACTTGAGAGGCAAAATAACCGTAAAGGTTCGCGCGATCGCTGGGTTTTTCATTGGCAAAAATATAGCGGTTGGCCACTTGCGTTTGAATGCGATTCAATTCTGAAACACGAATTGGTTCTTCCTGCAATTGTTTAATTTGTTGCTGAATTGCCGTTTCCACTTTCGCGATATTTTCCACAGGCAAACGAGCGGAAACTGAAAAATGTCCCTGCAATTTTTGGCTGGAATTAATTGCCCCCACAGCAGACACTAACTTTTCCTCTTCCCGCAATTGGCGAAACAAACGCGATACTTTTCCTTGCCCTAAAATCGCCGCTAATACATCCAAGGGATAGGTTTCCTGCAGATCATTTAAACCGGGAACCCGCCACAACATCACTAACTGCGCTTGTTGCAACTGGGGATCTTCGTATTCCCGCCGCACAATTTCGGCAAAGGGAGGTTCCGGTGTCGGGAATGATACTGTGATCGGCGCAGGAGAATAACACTGCGGCGCAATCTTTTCCCAAGCCGCTGTTACGGTTTCGATCAGCGTCTGGACGGGTAAATTTCCCACCGCACTCACCGTCATTGTTTCGGGATGATACCATTGACGATGAAACTGGCGCATTTGTTCCGGTGTTACCTCAGAAATCACACTAGCCGGACCTAACACGGAACGACGATAGGGCAAGGATTGAAAACAAGTTTCCATAGCACGGGCATACGTCCGACGCATGGTATTATCTTCGCTGCGGCGGATTTCCTCCAGGACGACCTTTTTCTCCCGCATAAATTCATCTTCGGGGAGACTGGGATTGCTAACCAGTTCTAACAGGAAAGGGGCCAGTTCAGCAAAGTTTTGGGGGGCGGTGGTGATGTAATAATGCGTATAATCTTGGCTGGTGGCAGCATTCATTACTCCTCCCCGTTGTTCCACCAGTCGGTCAAATTCGCCGGGCTTCAGATTGGGCGTTCCCTTGAACATCATATGTTCTAAAAAATGAGCCATGCCGTTAATGGCATCCGGTTCCACAGCAGACCCCACTTGAAACCAAATGTTGAGGTTAACCGCTTCCACTGGCAGTTGTTCGGCGATAATGGTTAAGCCGTTATTGAGTTGATGAATTGTGGGATGATTGAGAGCAGTCGTTGTCATTCCTGGCTTGCCTTACAGTGAGCATTACTTCGATCTTAATGTTTGATTTCCCATTTTTTGAAACGACTGCTAATCCAGGGTTTTCTATTTTAGAAAAATCCTTGTTAATTTTGGGGAAGCGACTGTTAATCGCAATGATAATGCAATCTCCTCTATTGCGTTTATTGATTGGTCCTATTTAAACGGTAAATCACCTCATTGAGTAACATGACCTGAATTTCTAAGGCTTGAGCATAATCAATGGCATTGTCGGGATTGCTTTGCAGTCCTCGCGCCACAGCCGCAATACGAGCTTGAATAGACGCTAAATCTTGCACGGGATCTTGATTGGCAAACATCGTATTTTTGGTTAAGTTTTTTATCACAATTATCGAGCTTATTTAATCAATTGTTTTTAGTCTACTTGCTCTGCTTATAACATACAAACAGGAAATCTAATACAAAACTAATAGATTTCAGCAATATTGCTTAAAAAAGCAACCAATCCAACTTGAAGCCACATTCGCTATATTAGTTACTCCCGTTCTGTTAATGTCTTGCTGACTAATATCCGAAATGATCCATTGGACGCCTTTCCAGCCAGTTCCCAAGGCCAACGAGATTGCCGATGCACTGGCAACTCTCCCTTCTCATTGGAGTTTAACCCCATTGTGGGAAAAACGTCCCTATCGAGAGGGATGGCAAACGGAACCCTTTATTCCCCATGAAGAAATTGCTGCGATTTTGCGGCAAGGGGAAGAACGCATCAGCAAACGCACCGGTCACCCCTACCGTGCTTTTTGTTCCGGCTATGGGTTGCGGTTGGGAGATGTCTCCGGCGGCTTACTGGCTGTTGATATTGATGGCAGCAGTGCCCAAGATGTATTAACGGCTTTAGCAGAAACATCCCTGCCCGAGACGGTATCTTGGACTTCTGGGAAGCCGGGTCGTCGGCAACTGCTTTATCAAATTTCGGATTCCTATCGGGAACAATTGCAATGTTTTCGCCGCAAAACCATAACCCAGTGGGAAGGGGTGACCGCAAATCCGGGAGAATTGCTGGAACTTCGATATAATCAGCATCAATCGGTATTGCCTCCTTCTTTTCATCGGGATACAGGAGAGTATTATTGGCTTATCTCCCCAGAAGAAATTAATATCGCGATCGCGCCTGCCTGGTTATGCGAGTTTTTACTCCGCCAATGCGATTCTTCTCCAAGGAAAACCGCCGCGCCGGTATCGCGTATCCGCTCATTCTCCGGTGAGGTTAGCGGGAATCATCCCCTCAGCACGCTGTTGGAACAGGCAACGGGCAACCTAAGGACAGAACAGATTTATTATTGGCCGGGGCATCAGTTTCAGGAGTCTGGCAGCACTTGGCGCGGGTATTGTCCCCGTCACCAGTCGCAAAGCGGTACGGCGTTCACGTTAAATCCCCAAACGGGAGAATGGTATTGTTTCGGTTGCGAAACCGGGGGAGGCGCCATTCAATATCGGCATTTCTTGCAAGGCGGCAATGGCAATCCCAGAGGACAAACGTTTCGTTCTTTGGTACATCAATTGGCAACAGAAGCCGGGGTGGATAGTGACAGTTTCCCCCCGCAGCATCATCAAACCTATCAACCCACAGACGTAATTAATCAGCCCTATTTCCATTGGGAAACCCCTCGGGAAGGAACCATGCTGGCAGTAAAGTCCAGTTTAGGCAGCGGCAAGACGACTTGGTTGGCGAAAGTTGTCTCTGAGTTGCGGGAGGAAGGTTGGTTAGCCCTGGGACATCGCAACTCTTTGTTATTGCAGTCTTGCCAACGTTGGGGATTGATTCATCTGCAAACCGAACAAGCCTTTGATTTGATCAATGTTCCCGATTCGCAGCTGGCGTTATGTGTGGATAGCTTGCACCACTTTTCTCCTGAAGCCTTTGCCGGCAAAAATATTATTCTCGATGAAGCGATCGCGATCGTTTCCCATCTCTTGACAGGAGAAACGCTGAAACAGAAGCGAGAGGAAATTATTCAACGGTTTCGCCAAGCCTTGCAACAAGCAAAGCGCGTCATTTGTTTGGATGGAATGCTAACCGATTGGTGCGTCAATTATCTCCATGAATTGGCGGGAACAGAACGTCCTTTGGTAAAAGTGGAAAATTGCTATCAAGGAATGCCGCTGCACATCAAATGCTTACAGGAAAGTTGCGATGAAACCGGGAAAGGAAAACGCAACGATCGCTCTCCCTTATTGGAGCAATTATGGCAGTCTCAAAAACCGGTTATCTGTACCGATAGCCAACTGGAAGCAGAAGCCTTAGATCAACTGTTAGCGGAAACCGGAAAGCAAGGATGGCGCATCGACTCCAAAACCATTTCGCAACCGCAGATCCAAACCTTTCTCAAAGCTCCCGACGATTGCATTAAAACCGATTGTCCCGATTATTTAATTTATACCCCAGCAGCGGAAGCCGGCATTGATATTAGCATTGAAAACTATTTTAGCGATCAATTCTGTCTCTTTTTCGGCGTGCTTCAAACCAATGCCCAAGTGCAAATGATGAGTCGGGTGCGCGATCCCAAATTAACTCGTTGGCTGTGGTGTTCCTGTTACGGACAACTCAATCAACCCCCAACCCGTTTCCAACTTCGGGAATCATTAACCGAAGCGATTAATACCTTCATTTTAAAAACCGGCACTAGCTTGCTGGAAGGAAAAGATACTTCTGCCGTTGTGGAACAATTTGTCAAGGAAGTGACCGCCGCTGCCCAAGAGATTCATCATCAAACCTTCTGTATTCTGCAAGCCATTGCCCATTATGAACAATCGCATTTATGGGACTGTTTATATCAAGCTTTAGTCAAGGCCGGCCATCATGTAGAATTAATTTCCTTAGAAAC
Source organism: Cyanobacteria bacterium SW_9_44_58 (assembly GCA_003021905.1). GTDB lineage: Bacteria > Cyanobacteriota > Cyanobacteriia > Cyanobacteriales > Rubidibacteraceae > Halothece. The sequence continues at coordinate 44,115 of PXPI01000066.1, forward strand.
GTCCCCGGAAGCAAAACAAAAGGAAAAATCAGCCAAAGAAGCCGTCAAACATAGCAATGCGGAAGCCATTTATTACGGCAATTGCCGTCAAGGAAAACAAGCGGCAAGCCTGCATCGGTTATTAAGAAAACAACTCCCCGGCATTGAACAAACCTCTTGTTGGGGTCCGCAATTTATCAAGCGAGTGGTCTATGACGATCGCGACTTTATTGCGAAACAGGAACGGTTTTGGTTAATCCATCATCCCGATTTAGCCCAAGACATGATGCCGTCCGCTTGGTATTCCGGAATAGGGCAACATTTGCAGCAACAATGGTCGCTGATTCAGGCCTTAATTGCCCTGGATCTTCCTCTGCTATTAAACCTGGAAACAACTTGGACCCATGACTCCCCGCAATTGCAACGCTTACAGCAAACCCTGCAAGAGCGGGATCTGGCGTCGGTGCTGAAATTAAATCCTGATAGCAGCGCCCCCATTCCCCTGTTTCGTGAACTGTTGCGCTTGATTGGGGTGAAATTAACCCGGAAAAACGGCCGTTACCGGATTAATGCGGCTGCGTGGTATGAGCGCGATCGATTAGCCATCTTAGCTTGTTTAGATCGTCGCTGGCATACTCAGAGTTTTACCAATTTGTCAAGTTTTATCAGTCAAACTCATTAAAATAAAATAATTAGATTGGATATTTCTATGATTTGTCTCTCTTAACCTAACTTAACAATGCCGGTTCAAAAAAATATTGACGAAATGATGGGCTTTCCGGTATGATACTAAAAACAAAAATCCGAAGGGGCAATTCTGTCTTGAATTGGATTAACCCGGTGGCATTGCCCATTCTCCCATTTCCTTGCTTGCTAACTTGTCAAGTTTTAGAGAAACAAGTCGTATGGATTTTTGTTGCAACTTAATATGTTTGGTAAACAGAGATTGACAAAATAAAAAAAGTATATTAAATATCACTAACTAATTGGATAACAACAAATGGTGATGGCTTTACCGAATTTTGATGAGGTCCAAAGCGAACAGAACAGTCGTGATATTCTAATGATATACATGGTGGCGGAAACTTCCAGACGAGCCCTCTTGGTTTGCTGAAATAATGCTGGTAAGGGACGATAACATCTTTAGGCATCACTCAGGGATATGAACTTATTTACGAATCCAGAAACTTCCTTAGAAGAAGTATTTCGCCAAATTGGGAGCAATGGCATTCCACCCGTTGTCCAAAACTTTGATCGGGGCAAGACGATCTTTTTTCCCGGTGATCCCGCAGAACGGGTTTACTTCTTGCTCACAGGAGCTGTGAAACTCTCTCGGGTTTATGAGACAGGAGAAGAGATCACTGTGGCGCTCTTGCGAGAGAATAGTATTTTTGGCGTTTTATCCTTAATTACCGGTCAACATTCCGATCGATTCTATCATGCCGTCGCCTTTACCCCGGTGCAATTGCTCTCTGCCCCCATTGAACAAGCAGAAATCGCGTTTCAGGAAAATGCTCAGTTAACGCGGCTCATGCTGCAAGGATTATCCTCCCGAATTTTACAAACGGAGATGATGATTGAAACCTTAGCCCATCGGGATATGGGATCGCGCCTCGTGAGCTTTTTATTAATTTTGTGCCGCGATTTTGGACAACCTGCCGACCAAGGCATTCAGATTAACTTAAAATTATCTCACCAGGCCATTGCTGAAGCCATTGGTTCCACCCGCGTTACAGTAACCCGCCTCTTAGGAGAATTGCGGGACGAAGAGATGATTTCCATTCACAAGAAAAAAATTACCGTTCATAATCCAGTCGTTCTTAGTCAACAATTTTCTTAGTCTTTTTCCCTTATGATGACCAGTGCGCTCGTTTTAATAGCCGCAATTTTGCTGCTCGGCGGCTTACTTGCAGCACTGGGAGATTATTTAGGAACCAAAGTTGGCAAAGCGAGGTTGCGGATTTTTCAATTGCGCCCTCGCCAAACAGCAACATTTATTACGATTTTTACCGGCACCTTAATTGCCGCGAGTACATTGGGCATTCTATTTGCAACGAGCGAATCTTTACGGAAAGGAATTTTTCGGTTGGATGAATATCTCAACCGTTTACAAGATACCCGTGAGGAATTAGCAAAAGCAATTCAAGAGAAGGAAAATGTCCAACAAGAATTAGCGAAAGCAGTTCAACAGAAGGAAAGTGTTCAACAAGAATTAACGCAAGCCCAAAAACGGTTAGAAAACGTTAATCAAAAATACCAATCTGCTCAAAAAAAACTAACCGCAATTTCTAACAAAGTTGAACAATTAAATCAACAACTATCTTCCCTAGAAAAAGAACGGCAAAAACTATTACAGCAACGGAAAAAATTAGAGCAACAAATTCGTCAAAAAGATAAAGAGCTAGAAGCTGAGAAACAGCAACTGCAAGCAAGCAAAGAGCGGTTAGAGGAATTAGAAAAACAGCGTAGCCAATTAAAAAAGGAAATTGATCAGCAAGATCAAAAAATTGCTGAACTTGATAATATAATTAAGAAACGAGATGAAGTGCTTAATTTTCAAGAAAAAAAAGTTGATAAATTAGAAAAAAAAATTAAGGAATTACAAAATAAAATTCAAAATTTAGAACAGTATTATCAAAATTATCAAGCGCTGAGACAGGGGAATGTCGCCTTAAGAAAAGGAGAAGTTCTAGCCTCAAAAGTCGTAAAAATTCAAAACCAAGAACAGACTGATAAAATTGTTAATAGAATTTTGAACCAAGCAAATCGTGAAGCAATTAAAGCAACACAGCCGGGAACGGAAGACTTTAATAAACAAGTAATTGTTATCAATAAATCTCAAGTTCAACGTCTGAAAGAAATTTTAAAAACCGGTCAGGAATATGTGGTTCAAATTGCCACTGCCGGCAATTACTTAAGCGGTGAAAAAAAAATTCGAGTGTTTCCTGATTTAGCGCCGAACAAAAAAATATTTGAAAAAGGGGAAGTGATTGCCTCCTTGTCTTTAACCCCAAAAGAAGTTCAACAAGGAAAATTATCAGAACGAATTGATTTGCTGCTGGCATCGGCTCGATTCAGAGCTCGCCGTTCGGGAATGGTTGGAGAAATTTCCTTAGAAAAAGATGAGTTAGCGACGATCCAATTCATGGAACAATTAGCCTCGTTAGATCGCTCTTATAATGAAATTAACGCGATCGCGGCGAAACCGGCTTATACTGCTGGTCCGTTGCAATTAAAACTACAAGTCAAAAAAAATGATCAGGTGATTTTAACTAACTAATTTGAGTCCATTATGTTGCAATTAGGGTTTGATCCAGGTCGGGATAAATGTGGGTTGGCCATATTAGATACCACCGGAAACATTATTGTTCATGAAGTCGTCAATTCGGAACAAGCGGTTTTCACCATCAAAAATTGGTGTCATGTTTATGCCATTGATCAAATCGTGATGGGAAATCAAACAACGTCGAAAACTTGGCAAGATACCCTAAAGGCGAATTTTCCTGAAATTCCCATTACAATGGTCGATGAACGCAATAGTACCTTAGAAGCGCGGGAGCGCTACTGGCAATTATATCCCCCTCGCGGTTTATGGCGTTTGGTTCCCAAAGGCATGCGAATTCCCCCTCGCCCCATTGATGACATTGTTGCCGTTTTATTGGTAGAACGCGCTTGCCAATCTGAAGGCTAGCTCAACCCATCTTTATCGAAGGTCGCTGTAAAACCCCTCGCCTTTAGGCAGGGGATATAAGGCGAGCTAACTGAAAGGTTCGACAGCTTGAAGTTAGCAAATCGATCCACTTTGTGTTAATATAATATCAAACTCTTTAGTTACCTAAGCCAGTAGGTTGCCCTACTGACTCGGCTCCAGAACGGTGCGTGATAGTTTCCCATCAC
>PXPI01000067.1 GCA_003021905.1 Cyanobacteria bacterium SW_9_44_58
TCCGAAAATCAATTGAATAAGGTTGCATGGACACGCTTATTTTAATCTACTGTCTTTCCTTCTCAGTGTACCTTATTGGTCTGAGAATTGCTATATCAAAATCCATTCATGAATTTGCTCAGGAATTAATGCGCGGGGAGTCTCCTTTTACTCCTGCCCAACGGGAATTAATTGCAGCGTTTGTTTCTTCTCAAAATGGATGTGAATACTGTTGCGATTCCCATACTGCTACCGCAACTCAATTAGGGCAGCCGGAAGGCTTAGTGGAAGAACTGGTTCAAGATATTGAAACCGCTAATATCAACCGAAACCTGAAACCGGTGTTGCATTACGTGAAAAAACTCACCTTAACACCTAGTGAAGTGAAACAAACCGATGTCGATGCAATTTTATCTATGGGATGGGATGAAACAGCAGTGGTTCATGCCAATTTAGTTTGTGCCTTCTTTAATTTAATGAACCGTTGGGTGGAAGGCTTAGGCATCGAAAGCAATCCCGCAGCTGTACGTCAGGCTTCCCATCATTTATCTCGTTACGGCTATCAAGGAATTGTGGACATGGTTGCTAAGACTTAGCCAACTTGAATGTAATATAGAGGCTTATGCTTTGGTTTTCCTCTAACTGGAGTGATGCTAGTTTTTAGTTATATTTGGTTAAAAGGATAATTGATTACTGAGCGCGATCGAGAGGTAACGCCGATGAAACGCGATCGCGCATCTTAGCCCCCGGCAGTTTTGCCCGGCTGCACCAACGACTGAATGAACTACACGCAAGCCGACTTACGTCTGAGCTTGCGGTTTCGGACGCTTCTTTGTCCCCCAAGTTCTGGGGAATTTCTTTCTAGGGTCGCTTTCCCGAGTTAATCGCTTTCATTGGTTGGAGGCTGTGAAGTATCCCCCAAGGGAGGATTGTTACTTTAAGCAAATTTTCTTTACAATAGTTTACAAAGCAACCGGATAACATTCCTAAACCATTAGGAGGTCATTATGGAAGAAAATCCCAACGAATTTAAATTTGGTTTCAACACTTCTGCAGAAAATTGGAACGGCCGCTTAGCAATGATTGGCTTTATTGCGGCACTGCTTACCGAAATTCTCAGTGGTCAAGGTGTCCTCCAATTTTGGGGGCTAATGTAATTTCCAGATTCAGCTAGTTGGAGACAGAAGGGAAATTCCCCTCCTGTTTCTCCTAACCTTTGACAAGCTTTCACTGGATGATTATAGCAAAGCGCTGGTTGAAGCTCTCCCGTTAAATTAAAAATTATAACGGGAGATTCTCATTTCACAGGGTGATTCTAGATGAAACCGAAACTTCATCCCCGATATCATTGCCCTCGATGAGCCTTTCTTGAGTGCGTCTTACATTCTGGAGGGGCTGTGTGCGGAATTCATTGATCCCTTTTTGCATGAATAATTGTTGACCCCAATTTTTGACACATCGGTCTTTCCTTTAAATTGAGGCCGAATCTTTTTTATAGCGCTACGCGCTGAGGAAAGGGATAAGGGGAAAGGGAAAAGGTAAGCAATAACTTGGCCTTGGAATTCCAATCTGTCCTAACCTGAATGAGTAGTGCTATCCTATACTGGAGCTGTCTAGTAGTTAATGCAGGTGGTTTCAAACAGTTGTCACCCGTGAGCGATGAAACGCGATCGCGCAAACTTGTTGTTCATGAAACGTTTTTGCAAAAGTGAAATCATTCTTATAGGAAGGCGCCGTAAAACCAAGCGTCTTTAGACGTTGGATATAAGGCGCGCCGGGCTGAAAGATTCGATATCTTGAAGCCGGGCAAACCGATCAATTTCTGCTATAATTAAAATACTAACAAGAGGCGCGATCAATCCTCACTCTCCTTACTTCCTCACTTCGTTGCGTCGCTACGGTCGTCGCGTCGCTCCGGTCTCTAAAAACGTTAGCTCTCTAACGAGAGTACCAGTAAAACTCGAACATTTTCATTTCTGAAACTGTAGGGTCGGGCGGAGCCAAACAGGATAATCAACGCTTTTGGAGAGAATACCCTCGCTCGGTGGAAGGAATTTGAATTTCCGGAAACTTTAAGGTGTCTTGATGAATTAAGAATCCAACGCGCTGGCTTCCGTTGGGGTGTCAAGATTTCGTCAATTTGCTTTGTCGGAACAAGTGAGAATGTTGGGGGTGATAAAGCTGCGATCGCGCTGCCACTTGTTTCCCCGCTAAAGCGGGACTCACTAAATACATCGTGGTGCGAATCAGGTCTTCTTCCTGAGACGTTTTTGCCATTTCCGCCAAGGGAACAACAAGGATTTTTTCATCTTCCCATCCCAAGCGATAACAAATTGCCACTGGGGTATCTGCTGGATAATGGTCTAAGAGTTTTGCCTGGGCATCTTCCACATGACGGGCAGCGAGATATAATGCCAAACTGGCTTTATGAGCGGCAAGAGAGGCTAACTCCTCGGCTTCGGGAACAGAGGAGGCGCGACCGCTAATGCGAGCTAAAATAATGGTTTGGACTACTCCCGGTACCGTTAATTCCACCCCTAACTTCGCCGCGGCATCCTGAAAGGCGCTAATTCCCGGTACTAACTCCACGGGAATATTGGCATCGGCAAGGGTTTGCATTTGTTCATGAATGGCGCTGTAAAGGGTTAAATCCCCGGAATGAAGCCGAACCACCGATTGATTGTCCCGCACTTTTTCAATCATTAGCGGAATAATATCTTCTAGGGTTTTATTGCCTGTGGGAATTAGTTCCGCATCCGCGCGAACATCCTGTAAAATTTGTTTGGGAACTAAGGAATTGGCATATAAAATAACATCGGCTTGGTCTAGCAGTTTTTTGGCTTTAATGGTTAATAAATCCGGGTCCCCAGGGCCAGCACCGACAATATAAACAGCAGGTTTTAGCATAATCTAACTATTCTTATTTCCTATTACTTTTTAATATTGTTTCTTAACCAATCGAGAAAAATACTATTTTTGATTTGTCGCTGATTTAGATACGACATCTGGAAGCGAGCGCCCTAAAGGATAAATCCAAATTAATCCCAGAATCCCGAAAATAATGCCAATTAAACTGATCAGTTGCGCGACTTCAATTGATCCTAGCATTAAACTGTCGGTTCGCAAGTCTTCAATCCAGATGCGACCGGCACTATAAGCAGCCATATAAACAAACACTAGCGTTCCCACTCGATACCGTTGCCAGTGACGCAATCCCCAAATAAATAGATAAATAAGGAGAAAAAATACACCCAAATCCCAAATTGATTCATAAAGAAAGGTAGGATGAAAAAATGCTTCAGTAGCATATTCAGGAGGGCGATTCGGGGGCGGAATATAGAGTTTCCAAGGTAAATCGGTTGGGGTGCCAAAAGCTTCGGAATTAAAAAAGTTTCCCCATCGTCCAATAGCTTGTCCTAAAATTAAAGCGGGACTGACTAAATCGGCGAGTTGCCAAAAGGAAACTTGGTTTAGACGCGCAAAAATCAGCATCGCGATCGCGCCCCCAATAATCGCGCCATGAATCGCAATTCCCCCTTGCCAAATGGCAATAATATCTTGCGGACGCTGAGCGTAATTTTCCCATTCAAACGCCACATAATATAACCTTGCCCCAGGCAGGGCCGCCAGAACTAACCAAACCGACAAATCCCCCAATAATTCGGGATTGACTCCGCGACGTTTGGCCAAATATTGGGATAACAGCAACCCAATAACAACGGCACTGGCAATGAGCAATCCATACCAGCGAATGGTCACCGGTCCCAAATCCACTAAAATCGGGCCGGGAGATTGAAAGCGAAAGGCAAGCAGAGAAAGCATTGTTATTCGTTATTTGTTTGACGACGGAATACCACAGACAAATTATTGGCTGGCATGGCAATCGCATCTTGCCATTCTAAATGATGAGCCTTTGCCAAAGAAACAACATCTTCTAAATGGCGCACTCCCCATTCGGGATTTTGCTGTTGGAGACTTTCATCAAAACTCGCGTTGCTGGCAGCCGTATGAACGCCCTCCTGTTTAAAGGGTCCATACAAATATAAAATCCCTCCTGGCGGCAACAACTGCCCGGCCCCTGTCATTAATCCTTCACAGGCCGACCAAGGGGCAATGTGAATGAGATTGATACAGGCAATGGCGCTTACATCCGTCGCTACTCCTTGCCACCAATTGTCAGACCTAACATCAATTTCTAGGGGAGGCTACAGACAATCAGAGGGAAATTCCCCTTGCCAAGCGCGAATACTTTCCAAAGAGGCGGGATTGATATCCGAAGGAATCCAGTGGCGGGGACGCAGGTGCGGTGCGAAATAGACAGCATGTTCCCCGGTACCGCTGGCAATTTCGAGAACAGTTCCCGTTGGCGGCAAAACTTTCTTTAAGACCGCTAAAATGGGATCGCGGTTTCTGGCAGTTGCAGGTGCAAATTGTTTCTGATTCATCGCCCAAAATACACTCTGGCATCCAAGCCTTCGCTTTGAAGTTGACTGCTCCAGCGACTGGCCTAATTGCGATTGCTAAAGGGGCCCACTGCCACATGAGTTCCACGGGGGGCATCCCGTTTTTGAATCCAACTCCGGCGAGCACCGGCATCTTCTACAGCTTCCGCTATTTCCGCCGCTTTATCGCCGCTACTGGGAATGACGACATAATAGGCCCGAGTTGGTTTTTCAGAACGATTTTGTTTCTTAGTATTCTCCCCGGATGATTCCACCGCTAATGGAATTGATTCCAGATTTTGAGAAGCATTATTGATTTTAGGAGAGGAAGATAAGGAAATCCTTTCTCGGGATGCATTTGACTGAGACGATTGCGTTTGAGATTGCTTAATTTGAATGATCTCAGCTTTAATTCCTTGTTGTGATAGGTCTTGTACTAACGCTTTCGCATTATCCGCCTGGGAAAATAGCCCTACCTGAATAATTTGTTTGCCATCGGGAACAAAGGCATTGGGTTCCACGCGACGCACTAATGAGAGCAACTGTTCACTATTGCCATATACCTGGACGCGAAATAAGCGATCCCGGGAGGAAGGAGAGGAATTGTTCTCCCCTGGAGAGGTTGGGGCTTCAAATTGGTAAACGTCTTTGTCTTTTTCACTCCCATTATTGGCGGAAGGCGGAGGAGGCAATCTTTGGGCTAAACTGCTCATGGCAGTAAAAAGCAGGAGGGAATTGGCAATAAGAAAGTAACGCCCGAAAAATTGAATCATTTTAAGCATAGTATTTCATTTGATTCGCCACAGGTTGCAATTTGTGTCAAGTAGGAGAAAGAGGAGACTTGCAGGAATGATAACAAGAGTTCGGTTAACAGTGCTAGCCTAGAAAATGTCGCTTTTGTATTGCGAGCCGTTATGAGTAAAAAAGTTGTCGTTGGTTTATCAGGAGGCGTTGATAGTTCCACTAGTGCTGCTATTTTACACCACCAAGGCTACGAGGTGGAAGGGTTAACGCTGTGGTTAATGAAAGGAAAAGGCCAATGCTGTTCCGAAGGCATGGTCGATGCGGCCTTTATTTGCGAACAGTTAGGGATTCCCCATCATATTGTGGACAGCCGTGAAGAATTTGAACGCAATGTGGTCAATTATCTCGTCTCAGGATATGAATCTGGAATTACCCCGTTGCCTTGTTCTCAATGCAACAAAACCGTTAAGTTTGCTCCCATGCTAACCTATGCTCGGGAAAAATTGGGCATAGATTGTGTTGCCACAGGGCACTATGCCAGAATTCAATACAATCCTGAGCATGATCGCTATCAACTGCTGCGAGCGCGCGATCGGAAAAAAGATCAATCCTATTTCCTTTATGATCTCCCCCAAGATCTCCTTGCCCACACAATTTTCCCCCTAGGGGAACAAGAAAAAAGCGAAACGCGCCAAATGGCGCAACAATACGGCTTAAAAACTGCTGACAAACCGGAAAGCCAAGACTTATGCCTAGTGGAAGCCCACGGTTCCATGCGTTCGTTTTTAGATCAATATATCAACCTGCAAGAAGGGGAAATTGTTGACCAAGAGGGGAAAGTTTTAGGCCGCCATAACGGAATTCATCACTATACCATTGGGCAACGGAAAGGATTGGGAATTGCCGCTGCCGAACCCCTCTACGTAATCAAACTGGATCCGGCAATGAATCGCGTTGTCGTCGGAAATCGGGATAGCGGCACCCGCAGTGAATGTACCGTGGGCGCCATGAACTGGCTAAGTATTCCCGAACCCCAAACTCCCATTCAAGCCGATGTGCAAATCCGGTATCGATCGCGCCCGGCACGGGTGAGTGTGGTGCCTTTAGAACAAGGTCGGGTTAAACTAATGTTTGATGAACCCCAGTTTGGTGTCACCCCTGGTCAAGCTGCCGTGTTATATGATGGAGAGGTTGTCCTTGGCGGCGGCGTCATCGAACGCTTCTAATCCCTAGGATTATTAGGAAACACCACTCATCATCAATGACCTTGTCTGCATTGTTTTCGCGGTTTCCCTTCCTCAAAACCGCATTTGAACCCAACTTTCCCTTTTCCCCGAAACAGTTTCCGTTTTTTTATGGTTGGGTCATTGCTGTTATTACCACGATTGGCACCCTATTTAGCATTCCCGGTCAAACGGCAGGCATTAGCGTTTTTACCGAGCCGGTTTTAACGGCAACGGGCTTGTCTCGGGTGCAACTTAGTTCAGCTTATCTGGCGGGAACCTTGGGAAGCGGTTTGTTGCTTCCCCTAGGGGGAAGACTAATGGACCGTGTTGGGGCAAGGTTAACGGTGATTCTGTCTTCACTGGGATTAGGCTTAACCTTACTTTATTTAAGTTTCTGCGATTATCTCATTGCCTTTCTCAACTCATTATTCTCCTCAGTTGAGCGTTCCTTAGTTGGGGGGTTGGTAATGGGAGTGGGCTTTGTTGCCTTACGCTTCACCGGACAAGGCATTCTCACTCTGGTTAGCCGCAATACCCTGGGAAAATGGTTTGATCGGCGTCGCGGCTTTGTTTCCGGCATTGCCAATGTTTTTATTTCCTTTAGTTTTTCTGCAACCCCTTTGCTGCTTAGTTTTGGGATTGATGGTTTCGGTTGGCGTGGGGCTTGGTTAGGTTTAGCCCTTTTTGTGGGGTTAGGAATGTCGTTTCTGGGATGGCTGTTTTATCGAGATAACCCGGAAATTTGCGGTTTAACCATGGACGGACTTCCAGAAGAAACCTCGCGGCAACAAGCCTCAAACGCCTCAGAGGAGATTGATTCCGATTCGAAAGTGGCAAAAGTGGGTGAATTAACCGCTGCAGAAGCTATAAAGACCGTTGAATTCTGGGGAATTACCCTTGCCTTGTCCATTCATGGTTTGACCGTTACTGGAATCACCTTCAATATCGTTGATTTAGGACAACAATCGGGACTGAGCGAGCAGCAAGCTGTAGGTTTATTTCTTCCTATCGGGATTTTATCTACTGTAACTGGATTTTTAGTGGGCCTTATCTCCGATCGCGCTCGGTTAAAATGGCTAGTAATTGCCTTTTTAGTCTTGCAGCTATTCGGGTATGTCGGAATGGCTCATTTAGAGCTATACTGGTGGTGGATGATGGCAATTGCAGGATTAGGGATCAGTGGCGGTTTTTATGCTACTCTCACTTCAGTTTTTCTTCCTCGCTTGTTTGGACGGGCCCATCTCGGTGCCATTAGCGGCATGCAAATGCGAAGTATGGTCATGGCCAGTGCCATTGGGCCAGTCCTCTTAGCAAAATTTAAAGAAATATTTGGGTCTTACCAACAAGGATTATATGTTCGCTGTCTGCTTATCCCAATTTCGCTAGGGTTAACAATTTTTTCACGGGAATAACCCTTTCTATCCCAGAGAGAAGTTGCAATGGTCAAAGCAACCTTTAAAATGTCACTAACGTATTTCTATAGGCCAAGTTGCTATGAGCGATCCTGTTCAACCCATTACGCTTCCCCCAATTGAAGATCCGCAACAAGAAGGCGAATGGCTGAAACAAGCTTTACAGAAATGGTTGGATGAAGCGTTTATCCCCGAAAAGGTGAATGCCGATATTGCGCAACAAGCCGCACAGATTTTTGTTCGTCAACGCCTAGAGGGAGAAAATGATTTGGGGGCGTTAGTCGTTGCCATTGTTACCGAAATGCAAGCTTTTGATTTTAGCGATAGTTTTTATGGCGAATTCGCGATCGCCAATGCTGTCAGCGATTTAATTTTAGATAGTCTCGGTTACGAACGCTGTTGCGGTCAGTCGTAGTTTAGATATTAAATCCAATCCCCCCTAATCTAGGGGGGGATTCACCAGTTACCAACTGGATTTAACCACACCGGGTAAATATCCTTTATGCGCCCATTCCCGGAAGACATTGCGGGATAGTCCAAAGTCGCGATAATATCCCCGACCGCGACCGGTTATTTTACAACGGTTGCGGAGACGAGTGCGGGAACTGCTGCGAGGCAGCCGCTGCAATTCCCGTTGGAGTTCAAAACGTTCTCTCGGAGAAGTGGAGGTTCTAATTCTTTCTTTTAACTCAGCGCGTTTATCGGCGTACTTTTCAACTAAGCGTTGGCGTTTTTTCTCACGCTCAACGAGACTTTTCTTGGACATAGAAATTTAACGTTAAATACTGCTTCACTATCTTATCGAATTTGTCCTATTTGCCACCAGGAAACGGACAAAGGTCAGCTAAGGCGCAGCTATCACACAAGGGTTGACGGGCTTTGCACACTTCTCGGCCATGATAAATGAGGCGAATCGACCAATTTTGCCATTCGGCTTGGGGCAGCAAGGTCATTAAGTCTTTCTCAATCTGTTTGGGATCGCGCTTCTCCGTCAATCCCAGACGATTAGAAAGGCGTTTGACATGGGTATCCACCGTGACCCCAGCATTTACTCCATAGGCATGGGCCAGTACAACATTGGCGGTTTTTCGGGCGACCCCTGGCAATTTTAGCAACTGTTTCATGGTGTCGGGGACGTTTCCGCCAAACTCGGAGACAATCATTTTACAAGCCCCTTGAATATTTTTGGCCTTATTGCGATAGAAGCCCGTCGATCGAATGAGGGTTTCAATCTCTTCCCGAGGGGCTTGCGCCAGTGCCTCGGCATCCGGAAAACGGGCAAATAAGGTAGGTGTCACCTGATTGACCCGTTCATCGGTACATTGAGCGGACAGCATGGTTGCCACCAATAATTGGACTGGTGTCTTGTAATAGAGGGTACAGACGGCATTGGGATATAATTCCTTGAGACGGGCGAGAAGGGTTAACGCCCGTTCTTGTTCCGACAAGGCCATTATTGGAAAAACTCTTGGACAATTGCTAAATTAGCGGTATCTCGAATTACCAAGAAAATGGCTAACCCCAGTAAAACCACGACGCCGGTTTGTGTAATTCCATCTTGAACTTTGCTGGGCAAGGGCTTACCGCGAATCCCTTCTAGGATGAGAAAGACCAATTGACCCCCATCTAAGACGGGTAACGGCAGAATGTTAATAATGCCTAAGTTAATACTGATTAAAGCGCCAAATTGGTATAAACTGCCGGCATCAGAACTGGCAATGTCTGCCCCGACAGCGACAATGGCCACCGGTCCGGCAACTTGGTCTGCCGATTCTTGGAAATTGCTGATGAGTTGTCCTAACCCCTGGAAGGTTAATTTAAAGATTCGCTGATATTCTTCCGCTGCTTGGGTAAAGGGTTCAATAACGTTATCGGGTTGCTTGCGAATGACTTCTCCGTTGGGAGAAAGCAGAACGCCAATTTTTCCTTTGCCGTCATCTCCCGGTTTGGGGGTAACAGACAGGTTAAAAGTTTCTCCATCCCGTTTAACAGTGAGATTCAGGGGGTCATTGACAGAATTTTGAATTTTGGTTTGCAGCGTTTGGATAGCAGGCTGCCCTTTTCCTAAGGAGTCGGAATTTACTGCAATAATTACATCTTCTGCTTGCAATCCGGCTTCCCTGGCAGGAGAATTTTCTTGTTCCACAATTTCAGGAACTTTAATGCCCGGTTCGAATTGCGGTTGGGAAATGCCCACAATTCCTGCCTGGGCCGCTAATAGGAAATAAGCGAAAATAAAGTTGGCAATTACCCCGGCACTAATGACAATGGCGCGATCGCCGAGGGGACGATTTTTCATTAAATTGGGATCATCAGGGGGAATTTCGGTATCGGGATCATCATCGGGAAATCCCACAAATCCTCCTAACGGAAAGGCGCGGACCCCATATTCAACCTCTGATCCTTGATATTTCCATAAAATGGGACCAAACCCAATGGAAAAGCGATTAACATGAATTCCTTGGACACGGGCGGCGGTAAAATGCCCAAGTTCGTGAACGATAATTAAAACCGCCAAAACTGCGATCGCTGCCAGAACTGACATAATTTTTTAACCAATTAAACTAAACGAAACACTTGTCCATCTATTTTAATAGTACGCTTTGCTTAGCCTTCTTCGGTTTGCCACTGTTTTAGCAGTTGAAAGGGGTTAAATCCTCGATACTGGAGAAAGTTGCAGACTCTGCGTTTGGTTTTGGAATCAAGATTGGAAAACTGCGTGAGATGATATTTTCGCATCACCTTCTCTTTTAACCCCGACAAGTCCTCACTTTCCAATTGATCTGCCAACTGTTCCCAGGTTTGTTCAAATAAAGATTGGCTAATTCCTTTTTCGCGACATTTTTGTTTGATTTTCGGTTTCCCGTACTTCCCCTGATAGCCCAAAATGAAACTTTCGGCAACCCGCCTATCAGATTGGGCATGAATCTCCTGTAAATGTTCCAGGGTTTCCGCAATCTCTGTTTCTTCAAATCCTTTTTCCCTCCCTTTTTTTCTCAGTTCTTCGGTACTATATTCGCGACGGGCAAGCAGTCGGAAGAAGTAGGTTTGGCAATCCATGATTTGGCGATACCCGCTTGATTTTCTAAACACAGCAATATTATGCCGGCCATTAATCCACCCTATTTTATCTGAACGCAATTTCCAGATGCGATCAATAGCTGGTTCTTCTCCTGAGTCTCAAGATATATAGCAATTATTGAACTCATGGAGTACACCGTTTAAGCTTTAGGGCGTTTTTGTACCTATTTTTCTGTACCTCACCTGACTGGGAAATGTTATAAACTCGGAAAAATGGTAATTTTAACGGAAAAACAAACTTGATTAAATGTAGGGTGACTCCTCCCAAGTAGCAGTAATCTTCGGCAGGTTGCGCTAATCTATTTTATTTAAGCCATGTTTTGGCTTCAAACCCCATCAAAATAATTGCTAGATTGGGGATTTTCAATGTTACATTTAATTGTGGATTTGCTAATTATTGATTCCACAAAAGCAATCGCTTGAAATCCCACTCATTGCTTATTTAACTTGATTGCTGTCGCCACTCTCAATCATCGTTACCGAGAAAGCAGAAATGCCACTCCTATTTACTAATCGCCCTCGTCAATCCCCCCTCCTTAGCAACCAATCGGTGGATAGCCAGTATTTCAACTGGGAAACAATTAACGCAATTCTCTATCTTGTTGGCGGATTTAGCTTTATTATCGGCAGTATATTTTTCCTTCCCCAATTTTATAATCTTTCAGATATTGGTGCTTGGATTTTCTTTGCCGGCTCACTCGTTTACTTAATTGTAACCGGTTCCGATTTATTAGAAGCCACGGCCTACCTCCGGTCTCAGGAAACAAAAACCATTTGGGATTGGTTAGAGTTTTTCATTGCTAATGTTTATGTCGGGGGGACAATTTTATTTACCATTGGCAGTCTTTTATTTTTATCAGAAATTGAAAAAATTGTTGCTGGCGGTTGGTGCTTTACCATTGGTAGTTTGCTGTTTCTAATTGGTGCTTGTCTAAATGTTATACAAATTGTTAAGGAGCAATCATTCATTAAATTACAACTTCTGAATGCAACGGCAATCACTTTTGCTTTAGGATCAATGCTTTTCCTCATTGCCTCGCTTCCCTATTTATCAGACGCTTTAACAATAAAAGACAATTGGGTTTTGTTTAGCTATGTCGGTTGGGAATATATTATTGGCAGTATTCTATTTTTAATCGGCGGCATTTTTTATTGCTATCGTTCCTATAAGAAAAATCACTCTCAACCAGAAAATATTATAGTTGAATGGGAAAATAGTTTTTATAAATTTGAATCGAATATACCAAAGAAAAAGCGAGCAAAACAATTAAAACTACAGGCAAAACTTTATCAAACGATTCAACAAAAACAAAAGGAATCCAAACCACACTATTACGTTATTCAATAATCGAATCAAGACCTAATCTTAATCCGCTTATTGTATTTTTAAACAATATTCAAATTAGGGGACTTTTTCCTCTCATATTTATTAAGTTGATTTTGTAAGAGGCAGTAAGGGGAGTGAAGAGTAGCAGAACTTGCCCTCTCCTTCTAACAATGAATAGAATAAGATATAGCAATTCTCACTCTAATGAGATACGCTCTGAACTGAACCAATTAAGTAATTAAATTTTGTCATAAGCCTTAATCAGTCAATGTTGCTACTGTAGCTCGTGAGTCCAAGAACTGCTATAAAATTTAGGTTATCAAGACTTGAAAACTAATCGCGATCGCTGTAATCATTTGTCTTAATTCATTACAGCGTTATGATCGGATACTAGTAATAGAGAGAGAAATGCCCCATCTATTCACATCCCGCCCGCGTCAATACACCCTCTTTAATCAGAAAGCATTCGGCAGCAATCAATATAAATTAGAATTAGCAAATGGCATATTGTACATTGTCGGAGGCATCACGTTTGTTGTGGGTAGTGTCTGTTTTCTTCCGAAATATGAAAACTTCTTTGATACCGGGGCTTGGATATTTTTCGGCGGCTCGCTTGTTTATTTAGCGGTAACAGGTCAAGACTTATGGGAATCCAGCAATTATAGCAATTCTCGAATTCATAAGGTACAGTAACAACAGTGAGTAAACCAATTCCGAATATCTTGATTAGTTACTTTTAGCATTGCCTCTGTAATCGC
>PXPI01000068.1 GCA_003021905.1 Cyanobacteria bacterium SW_9_44_58
GAGGCGAGACCCCGCGCCGCCGAAAGGCGCAAGGGAATGCTCGCCGATGAAGCAAGAATCTCCCGCTATACCGAAGGTTAGCGGTGAGAGTGTCAAAAATTCTCTCTGGCTTAATCAAAACAAAAACCATGCTGCAAGCCATTATTTTTGATATGGATGGGTTGCTGATTGATTCAGAACCCTTTTGGCAACAAGCAGAAATAGAAGTCTTTGCGGAAGTGGGACTCCATCTAAACTCCGATTTATGTCACCAGACTATGGGATTGAGAATTGATGAGGTGGTCAACTATTGGTATCAGCGTCATCCTTGGCAAGGCATTTCACAAGCAGACCTGGCTCAAAAAATTGTGCAACGGGTTGTGGAATTGATTGAAACCAAAGGAGTCGCTAGAGAAGGCGTTTATCCCCTGCTTGATTATTTAAGCAGTACGAATCTTCCCTTAGCATTAGCCTCTTCTTCTGACTTAATTCTCATTAAAGCTGTCTTGAATTGCCTTCACCTAGAAGACACATTTACAGTCATTGCCTCAGCAACAACAGAAGCCTACGGTAAACCCCATCCTGCTGTCTATCTAACGACTGCTGAAAAGCTAGGGGTAACTCCCACCCATTGCTTAGCTATCGAAGATTCTTTAAACGGCGTCCTAGCCGCCAAGGCAGCGAGAATGGCCTGTTTTGCTGTTCCAGAATCCTATCCGGAACATAATCCCAAATTGATTATTGCGGATGAAATTTTTCCTTCTCTAGTAGAAGTGAAAACGGAACTCGCTGCCTGGTTAGAGGAGTCCCACAAAGTGTAATGGACCAGCGCCGCTGATTAATTCAATGATCAACGCAATAAACCCTAACATCGCTAACCGACCATTCCAAACTTCTGCAGTGGTGGTCATGCCCCATTGCCACCGTTCCTGAGGATAGATCTTAACGTTGTTGTTGAGAGGCGTTACTTCTTGAAATCCGCGTTCAGGAGATTTGAGGGCATTTTCAACACAATTGGCCAGGGCTTGGATAAAGCTGGGATCCGTATTGAGCGCAGGGACCCGTTGAAAGTTTTCAATTCCGGCTTCGTGCGCAATTTCGCGGTATTCAATATCAATTTCTTGCAGGGTTTCAATGTGTTCGGAAACAAAACTAATGGGAACCACAATCAAGTCTTTAACGCCCTTTTCTCCTAACTCAGCTAAAGCTTCCTCAGTGTAAGGTTTGAGCCATTCTACCGGACCGACGCGGCTTTGATAGGCCAGCGTGTACTCATTAGGCCGGTTTAAAGTTTCCATAATCAGACGGCTACATTCTTCAATTTCATGTTGGTAGGGATCGCCTGCTTCTTCCACATAGCTGACAGGAACCCCATGAGCGCTAAAGAAAATATGCACTTGGTCAGGATTGGAGAATTTATCCAATTCTTGGGCAATTAAATTGGCCATCCCTTGCAAATAGCTGGGTTCATCGTACCAAGAGGGAATCACGGTATAGGGCAGTTTTTGCAGCGTTGGATCTTCCTGCCAAATCTGTTCCAGAATGCGAAAGCTAGAACCGCTGGTGCTAATGGAAAATTGGGGGTAAAGCGGTAGAATCACTAATTTTTCCGGCTGGTCGCGTTTAATCCGAAGTACCGCTTCTTCGGTGAAGGGATGCCAGTAGCGCATGCCCACATAAACCTGTGCATCGATGTTTTCAGAATGCAGTTGTTCTTCTAGGGCTTGGGCTTGGGATTCTGTAATGCGGCGCAACGGGGAACCGCCCCCAATTTGTTTATAATTTTCCTGGGATTGGCGCGATCGCGTTGTAGAAATCAACCAAGCCAACGGTTTTTGTAGCCAAGATACTGGTAAACGAATAATTTCTGGGTCAGAAAATAAGTTGTATAAAAAGGGACGAACATCCTCCAGTTCGTCTGGCCCACCTAAGTTTAGAAGTAAAACCCCGACTCGACCCATGATAAATGTTGTTTATTTAAGTTAAGTTTTCAGTTTCTTTATTAAGTTTAACAATTTCTTGTTAATTGAGTTTATTTTGCAAGAATTCTTAGAACTTGCATCAATAACGCTGATAGGATCGAATTGTAGCGGATTTGGTTCTTTAGCTAAAGGAGATTTTAAAGATGATTTCACTGCAAGTTCCCAGCATTAAATGTGAAGGGTGTGCTGAAGCCATTACCAACGAAATTAAAAATCACGATCCCAATGCGAAAGTTGAAGTGGATGTCGATAACAAAACGGTCAAAGTAGAAACCGCCGCTCAACAAGCGTCGGTTAAAGAAATGATTGCTGCTGCTGGACACAGTGTCGCCTAATCTCAGGAATGTTAAATTAACTAAAGAAAAGTTGACCCCAAATTATTGATTGATTACATGGAGCAAACTTTCTCTGCACCTGAAACCTTCTATTATTTTGCTTATGGGTCTTGTATGTGTCCAGTGGATCTCAAACGGACCCTACAAGAAAATGCCTATCCTTATGTCATTGGTCCGGCAACGTTGCCCAATTATCGACTGGGATTTTATCATCGTTCTCCTACTCGCAATTGCGGCGTTCTAGATGTCGTTCCCGATCCCGCCTCCTCAGTCATTGGCGTATTGTATGAACTCCCCTGGCGATTCAGCGAGCATTTAGACATCCGCGAAGAAGTTCCCACTAATGGGTATCGACGGGAACAAGTGAGGGTGAACTGTCAGGGAAAATGGTATCACGGGGTTCGGACCTATACCGTGGTCAACAAACTTCCCCGAGAAATTCCCCCCAATGAATGGTATTTTCATGTGGTTTTGCGAGGGGCAACCCTATGCGGCCTTCCCGAAGACTACCGCTGGCAACTGTTTTATCAGATGCACAACTTACGGCAAACATACCAGCCAGTAGATACAATACACTAAAGGAGACGCATTTACCGGGAAATAACCGTGTCACAATCGGATCATCCTTCTCAAATTCCCCCAACTGATGCCATTGAGCCCGACAAATCGCTTCATGCCACTTCGGAAAATTGGTTTGAGTATCCCATACGGGTTTATCCTCATCACACCGACTATGCTGGTGTGGTCTGGCATGGCATTTATGTGCAGTGGTTAGAACAAGCCAGAATTGAATATCTGCACTCGCTGGGGCTAGATAACAGTGAATTAGTTGCAGCAGGTTGCGATTTACCAGTTGTCGAGTTGTCAATTAATTATCATTATCCTCTCCGCTTAGGAAATGAGGCAATTGTTCGGACCCGAATGAATCAAATGTCGGGAGTACGGATGCATTGGAATTATCAAATTCAATCCCTCGACAGAGAAACCAAATATGTAACCGCAGAAGTCACTTTAGTAGCAGTCGATCGCGAACAAGGCAAAGTAATGCGCAGTTTACCGCCATCTGTAAAAGAAATTTTAGTTAAGTTACAGAAGTCGCCGCACGCGCCCACATGCTTTTAGCCGTGGGATATAAGGCGAGTTAGTCGAGGGGGTTCAATCCCCCTGAGACTGACAAACTCCGAA
>PXPI01000069.1 GCA_003021905.1 Cyanobacteria bacterium SW_9_44_58
GCGATTACAGAGGCGATGCTAAAAGTAACTAATCAAGATATTCGGAATTGGTTTACTCACTGTTGTTACTGTACCTTATGAATTCGAGAATTGCTATACTTTATAAACTTGGTATTTGAGAGAGAAGCGGTGCGTTTTCATAAACCCCTGATGGGAGAAGCTATTCTAATTTTTGGCCTCTAGCTTACCATAAATTTAAGATGTTTCCTGCCACTGATCCAGCACATCTTTAATTAAAACTTCTTGAATCCAAATTTGACCAACTACTGTTAAAGGTAGCGCCAGAAATAATCCCAAAAAGCCAAAGAAAGTGGCAAAGAAAACTTGGGCAAGCAAGGTAAATGCTGGAAACAAAGAAACTTGTTGTGCCATAACTAAAGGCGTCAATAACGTCCCTTCTACTTGTTGGAGTATAATGTAGAATATTAAAACAGCTAAACTTTTCCAAGGAGCATCTAACAGCGCGATCGCGGTGGGTGGAATAACACTTAAAACGGGTCCAAAATTGGGAATAAAAGTTAATAATCCTGTTAGCATTGCTTGCGCTAATGCCAGGTCAACATCCAGCAATAAAAGCCCAATAAAACTCAACACTAGCAGAAACGTCATACTAAACAAGGTTCCCATTAACCAACCTTGAAGCGACTTTTCACATAAAACTAAAATTTCATTAACCCGTTGGCGATAAAAAGAAGGAAATAAACGAATAAATCCTTTTCGATAGGGAGTGGGATCAGCCAGTAACATAACAGTTAGGACAAATACTAATAAAATGTTGAGGAGAATCCCTACTGATGTGGAAAAAAACGTAAATCCTCCTCCTAATAAACGATTGTATAAAGGTTGAATTTGTTGTGATAATTGAGTAAAATTAGGAAGTAATTCTAATAACTCAGGAGGCAACCTTTTTTCTAATAGACTCAGCCAACTATTTAATTGATTAATGCCCTTGGGCACTAAGTCGATTAATTGCTGTAATTGTTCAAATAGGGGAGGAACAATAACCCAAACAAAGGTGATGGTTGCCGACAAAACAATCAGTACTGAAAGCAAAACAGCATAGCTGCGTCGGATGTTTAATTTTTGTAACTGTTTAACTAATAAATTCAGGGCATTAGCAATGACAACTGCCGTAAAAACTAAAAGAAGCAACTGTTTAATTTGCCATAAAATATATAATGAGAGAGTCAGAGCAACAACTCCCATCCACTTTCCTAAAGTCACGGCAATCAGTCCTCACAATTGTGATTGTAAAAATCTTTGTCCTAGCACTATTCCCAGAATAACGCTTGGGGTAAGAACCATACCGATTGCTAATAACGCAGAAGGATTAATTTCGACATAGGGTGCCAGCAATTTAATTAAAACTGAAATCATTGCAGACAAGACAAATACCTTCAAAATAAATCCAATTTTTTCCATACTAGATCAACCTTAATCTACTTGATAGACAAATTATGCCGATCTCCTAATAGACCAGCTTATGAAAAAGCGAAGTTAACTTGTGAATCTTTCCCAAGCAAATTAATTAACGAACTTTCTTTTTAATAAAATTCACTAATTGATTCATTTGTTTATGTAATTGATCAATTTGACCTTGCATTTTTTCCACTTGATTGCTTAATTCAGCCACTTTCGCTTGTAAGGTGGCAACATCTTGCGGTTCCTCCTGAGTTGGTTTTGATTTAGCTTCTGCCTTGGCCGCAGGTTCTTTTTTAGCAGGTGCTTTTGCCCTAGCATCTCTAATGGCTTTCACCAGTTGTTCCCGTTCAAACGGTTTTTCAATAAACGCAAAACTTTCAAAGGGTTCAGAGATTTTTTCCGTAACCTCTTCTTTCCGTCCCGACATTAACACTAACGGGATTGCTTTCAAGTTAGCATCATTTTGTATTTCTTGATACACTTCCCAACCACTGACTTTCGGTAAGAGAAAATCTAAAATAATCAGTTGCGGTTGTTGCGAGTGAATCAGATTTAGACCTTCCTTTCCATCTCGGGCTTCGACAATTTCGATCTTATCCGAAGGCAACATATCTTTAACCCGCATTCTGATCATTTTGCTGTCATCAATGACCAGTATCTTTTGCATTTTTACAAAACTCCTTAATTCCGAAAATAATGCTCTGTTTCCCTGTTCCTTCTCTTTGCTAGCAAACGATTATGGGCAAAGAGTCAGATCAATCGGGACAATACTTATTAGTGTATCCTTATCTAGGATTGGTTTTACATATTTAACTGAAGTTTTGATCACAAACAAATATTCTTGCTGACATTCAACGCGGATTAATAACTCTCTAAGTGGGTAGTATATCTCCTTTTTAAACCGTCATCTCCTTGTTCGGTATCCTGCACTTTTTAAGCGTCCCCTCCCCTATCCAGAATGGAAGGTAGAACAAATTCCAGATTATAAGGAATTATTGTAGCAAGTATCAAGGAGAATTTTGCTATGGGAAAAGTAGTCGGGATTGACTTGGGAACAACCAACTCCTGCATTGCCGTCATGGAAGGTGGACAATCCACTGTTATTTCTAACGCAGAAGGCTTTCGTACCACTCCCTCAGTTGTTGGTTACGCGAAAAACGGCGATCGCCTGGTAGGGCAAATTGCAAAACGTCAGGGGGTAATGAACCCTGAAAATACATTTTATTCTGTTAAGCGCTTCATTGGCCGTAAATATGACGAAATTCAAGAAGAAGCCAAGGAAGTTTCCTATCAGGTCACTAGAGCTTCTGACGGCAACGTTAAATTAGAATGTCCCAATCAAGATAAACAATTTTCCGCCGAAGAAATTTCCGCCCAAGTACTGCGTAAACTAGTCGAAGATGCCAGCAAATATCTGGGAGAAGATGTTACCGAAGCAGTAATTACGGTTCCAGCCTACTTTAACGACTCGCAACGTCAAGCAACCAAAGATGCAGGGAAAATTGCCGGTCTAGATGTTAAACGGATTATCAACGAACCGACGGCAGCTTCCCTGGCTTATGGCTTAGATCAGAAAAATAATGAAACCATCCTGGTGTTTGACTTAGGCGGCGGAACCTTTGACGTTTCTATTCTAGAAGTTGGGGATGGCGTATTTGAAGTCTTAGCAACTTCTGGCGATACTCACCTTGGCGGCGATGATTTTGATAAGAAAATCGTTGACTATCTCGCAGAGGAATTCAAAAAACAAGAGGGAATTGATCTCCGTAAAGATAAACAAGCGCTGCAACGCTTAACGGAAGCGGCGGAAAAAGCAAAAGTCGAACTTTCCAGTGTGACGCAGGCAGAGGTCAACCTCCCCTTCATTACCGCCACTCAGGATGGCCCCAAACATATGGAAATGAGCATTACGCGGGCCAAATTTGAAGAACTCTGTTCAGATTTAATTGACCGTTGCAGTGTTCCAGTCGAAAATGCCCTGAAAGACGCCAAAATTGATAAAAGTCAAATTAATGAAATTGTCATGGTAGGCGGGTCAACCCGTATTCCTGCTGTACAAGAACTTGTTAAGAAAAAATTAGGAAAAGATCCCAATCTGAGTGTTAATCCAGACGAAGTCGTTGCGGTTGGCGCAGCGATTCAAGGCGGTGTCTTATCCGGAGAAGTTAAAGATATCCTGTTGTTGGACGTTACGCCGCTTTCGTTGGGCGTGGAAACCCTCGGCGGCGTAATGACCACGATGATCGAACGCAATACTACTATTCCGACCAAAAAACAAGAGACCTTCTCTACAGCAGTGGACGGCCAAACGAATGTGGAAATTCACATCCTCCAAGGGGAACGCGAATTTGCCAAAGATAACAAGAGCCTGGGAACTTTCCGTTTAGATGGCATTCCACCGGCACCCCGCGGTGTCCCGCAAATTGAAGTAACCTTCGATATTGACGCTAACGGCATTCTCAACGTCACTGCTAAGGATAAAGGCAGCGGCAAAGAACAGTCTATTAGCATTACCGGTGCTTCCACCTTACCGGAAGAAGAAGTGGAACGCATGGTGGACGAAGCCGAGAAAAACGCAGAAGAAGACAAGAAACGCCGTGAACAAATCGAACGGAAAAATCAAGCTGACTCCTTGGTTTATCAAGCCGAGAAACAAATTAACGAACTCGGCGATAAAATTCCCGAAGAAGAGAAAAGCAAGGCAGAAAACTTGGTCAGTCAGTTGAAAGAAGCGGTTTCCCAAGAAGATGATGAACAAATTCAGAAGCTAATGCCGGAACTGCAACAAGTATTGTATAGCATTGGCTCGAATGTCTATCAGCAAGAAGATGGAAGCGCTGCCGCTGCTGGGGCAGCTGGAGATGGCGCCAGTGCAAGCAGCGATTCTAGTGCTTCCGGCAGCAGCGGTAAGTCTAGCGGTGGCGATGATGTTATTGATGCCGAGTTCTCAGAATCAGAAAGCAAGTAAGATGAAGCCGTTGGTGGAATAAAAATCCGGGGGGCAACGCGCTCCCCATCTTTATATTTTGTTAAAATTATAAATCTGAGTTGGAAGCAAGGACAAAACTATGACGAAACAAACGCTATGCGGCACTCGCCTAAAACAAAAACGTCAATCCGGTTTTCGGGCCAGAATGCGCACTCGCAACGGCAGAAAAGTCATTAACGCTCGCAGAAGAAAAGGTCGGACACGCTTATCTGTTTAGTCGTCAGGCAACATATTGTGGGCTTGCCAAAAGCAAATCGACTCCGACACAGTCGCGAATTTAAAGCGGTCTATAAGAAAGGACGGCGCTGTTCTGGAAAATATTTAATCCTGCGTGCTTTTCGGGAGATGTCTCCTGCTTCAGGAGAAGAGACTCTCCCTCCCACTCAAGTGGGCATTTCCATTAGTCAAAAAGTCAGTAAAAAGGCAGTGGTTCGCAATCGAATTAAACGGCAAATTCGAGGAATTATTCGGTCTTTATTGCCTCAGTTGCCTTCGGGATGGAAAATTGTTGTGATTGTCAAGCCACAAGCGCAAGGATGCAAATATGAAGATTTTTTGCGAGAATTAAAACAGCTATTGCTTACTTCCGAGGTATTACATGGGGATTAAAGAGACGGTTTATTTTGAAGGCGGTCCTCACATTGGGGACTTGATTATCAATCTGTTATTAGGGTTGATGATAATTTTTCTGCCCTTTACCGTCGGTGCCATTGTGCGCGCGCTGTGGTTGCGCTATCGTATTACTAATCGGCGGATTTCGGTAATTGGCGGCTGGCGCGGGCGCGATCAAACCGATATTGTCTATACAGAAATTACGAAGTTAGTGAAAGTTCCTCGCGGTATTGGGTTATGGGGAGATCTCATTATTACTCTCAATGATAGAAGTCGCTTAGAAATGAAGGCAGTTCCCAAATATCGAGAAATTCACGATTACATTGCAGAAAAAGCGGCTAGCAAGACTGGAAAATCATTAGAAGCAATTACAGTTCGCTAAAGTATAAGCGGCAGCCCCTCAAGGATAGCCCGCCGACGGAATTTCTTGTAGTCGGCCCTCAAAAAGTGGTATTGTATCAAGGCTGGGGTTGGACATGGCCTCAGAATAAAACGCGAAGCCCCGAGTCGAGGTGGAGAAGCCGGCATTATCATCTTTGATTTGATGACCGGCGTATGTCACGGAAATCAAACGGAGGGATGGGGAGTTGCCAAGGGGGTTGTTAAATTAGTGATAACTGACCCTTACGAATCATTCAAGATTCGATACATTAAAACAGAGAAAACAGTACGCGCAGGACGCTCAAGAGAAAACGCATGGATTTTGGGATCGGATTTCTTTCTAACAACATAATGCTGCCAATCCTGGATTTTTTCCACGGGATTGTTTCTAGCTATGGCTTTGCTATTATTGCTTTAACCCTGGTAATTCGCTTTGCCCTTTACCCCTTGAGTGCCACTTCTATTCGCAGTATGAGACGGATGCGAGTGGCGCAGCCGGCTATGCAAAAGCAGGTCAAGGAAGTACAAGAACGGTACAAAGATGATCCGGAAAAACAACGCCAGAAAATGAGTGAGGTGTATAAAGAATATGGCAATCCTCTGGCTGGGTGCTTTCCGATCATTTTACAAATGCCAATTCTGTTTGCTTTATTTGCAACACTTCGAGGATCGCCGTTTGCCGATGTTGACTATACCGTTGATCTGCAAGTATTTCCCCAAGAACAAATTGAGTCGGTGCAACCGGAAACGGCAACCACAAGAGAGGAAACCGTTTATATTACCGAGGATACCCATTACAAAATTTTAGGCTTACTCCCTACTAAAAATTTAGGCGTGGGAAAGACGACTCACCTGGAGTTCCAAACTGAACAAGGAAAATCCTTAACGCAATTAACAAAAGAACAAAATACAGAGTTGACCCCAAACTGGGAAGTGGTTCGAGGTCAAGAACGCATTGAAATTGAGGAAGATGGAACCATTCGCGCGATCGCGCCGGGAGAAGCAACGGTAAAAGCCAGTCTTCCTGGCGTTGCTAAAAATGAAGGGTTCCTCTTTATTGAAGCATTGGGCCGCGTTGGCGCTGTTGGCGAAGATGGCACAATTCATTGGGATATTTTAGGAATGGTGCTCTTTTTCGGCATTAGCTTATATGCCAACCAACAACTGTCCGGTCAATCCAATGCCGGGGGCGAAAATTCTCAACAACAATTAATTAGCAAAATTACCCCAATTCTGTTTACCGGGATGTTTCTATTCTTCCCCCTCCCAGCTGGGGTACTGATGTATATTGTAATTGCCAATATTTTCCAAACCGCACAAACCTTGATAGTAATGCGGGAGCCGTTGCCGGAAAACTTACAAAAGCTGGTAGAAGAACAAGAAAAACAACAAAAAGGTGAAGAAGAACTGCCCTTTGAAAAACGCTCCCGGAAAAAAGAAAAAGAGAAAGCATCAGGATAAATATGGAGCAAGATGTCACTCGGGGTCAACAGTGGCTAGAAACGGTTCTCAGCCTCATGGGAACCCCGACTTCTGTAAAACTGTCTTACCCCAAACCGACAGAAGAAACCACTCTAGCCGACAATACGCCTTGGTTGGTCATTGATGAAACCCAATTGAGCGAGGATCAGGCTAGAGCATTGCTCAAAGATCAAGGACAAACCTTAGATTCTCTGCAGTACTTAGCCAATACCTTACTGAATTTAGGATTGTCTCCGGAAGCGCAAACGGCTTTTACCGTCGAATTTAAAGGCTATCGTCAGCAACGAGAAAAAGAGTTGCGCGTGTTGGCGGAAAAAACTGCTTGGCAAGTTTTGGAAACGGGAGAGATCGCTGAATTAAAATCGCTATCCGGTGCCGAACGACGGCAGGTGCACCAGTTTTTAAAGCAGTATGAAGGGTTAGAATCATGGAGTCGGGGACAAGAACCTGATCGCCATTTGGTGGTGCAACGACGTAACTGATTCGAGTTAAGCGCGATGATAGAAGCGATTTATATTCCACGACTGCTGAAAGCGCCAGGGAAAAGTGAACACATTAAACTCCAAGATTTTATCCCTGGTTTGGACACTCTGACACCAGTGCGGGGAACAATGGCAGTAACGCATTGTGAAACCTATTTGCGAGTTTCAGCCAATGCCGAAACCATTAAAACCTTAATCTGCGATCGCAGTTTGCAACAGTATAATCAGCGGTTAGCGGTAAATACCAGTGAATTAATTTGGCTCAAATTTCATCCCGAACAGGAACAAGAGCCGATCCACAAAGAAATGGAAGTGTCAGTGGAGGAGTTAACAGAAAGTTTGCCGGCTCAAGGATATTTTTACCCCGAAAGCTGGCTCTATGAACAGTTTTGCTTACAAATGCCGATCCGCCAATTAAGCAGCGATGCTGCTGCCGGTGAGTATGACTATAATGATACGCCCCCGTTAGATCAACGTTGGGCGGCTTTGGCCGCATTAAAAGAAAAATTGCCGGATACCAAGGGAGGAGAGGAAGGATGAGTTTTCGCCAAGAGTTTGAGCTGCTCCTTCGAGCCTGTTATCCCTTAATTTATATTCCTACCTTTGAAGAAGAACGGGTGGAAAGCGCGATCGCTGATTGTGCGAGACGGGTGGGCAACCGCAACCTTTATATTTGGGATTTTGTGGATGGCTATCAAGATAATCCCAATAATGCGGGAGTGGCACGGCGAAACCCCCTACAAGCCCTGGAATATGTGGAAAAACTCCCCCCTGAGCAGGGGTCCATTATTATTTTACGGGATTTCCACCGCTTCCTAGAGGATATTTCGGTAGCGCGGAAACTCCGGAATCTCTCGCGAAAACTTAAATCATTGCCCATCAATATTGTACTGGTATCGCCAGAACTTTCCATTCCCTCCGACTTAAGCGAAATTCTGACTGTGGTGGAATTTCCACTCCCCAATAGCGAGGAAATTAAAACGGAAATTCAACGCTTAATTAGCGGGATTCCCCAGACTTTACCGGAGAAGCAACTGGATGCCTTTGTGCAGTCTGCCAGAGGACTCTCTTTAGAACGGATTCAGCGGGTTCTCACGCGCGCGATCGCGGATCATGGGGAATTACAACCTGAAGATGTGGACTTGGTGGTGGAAGAAAAACGGCAATCCATCCGGCAAACACAAATTCTGGACTTTTATCCCGCTAGCGAAGAAATTACCGATATCGGAGGCCTTGATAACCTCAAAGATTGGTTGTTGCGACGAGGCGACGCCTTCAGCGATCGCGCCCGGGCCTACGGTTTACCCCATCCCCGCGGTTTACTCTTAGTAGGGATTCAAGGAACGGGAAAATCTTTGACCGCAAAAGCCATTGCCCGCCATTGGCATCTTCCCCTGCTTCGCCTGGATGTGGGACGCTTATTCGGGGGACTTGTGGGAGAATCGGAATCTCGCACCCGGCAAATGATCAGTCTTGCCGAAGCCCTTGCCCCCTGTGTCCTCTGGATTGATGAAATTGACAAAGCCTTTGCCGGATTAACCGGACAAGGAGACTCTGGTACCAGCAGCCGCGTTTTTGGCACCTTTATTACCTGGTTGGCAGAAAAAACATCCTCGGTATTTGTGGTTGCTACTGCTAACAATGTTCGCGTTCTTCCGCCGGAAATGTTGCGCAAAGGTCGATTTGACGAAATTTTCTTTGTGGATTTGCCCACTCAAACTGAACGAAAAGAAATTTTTTCAGTTCACCTATCTCACTTGCGTCCCCAGAACGTAAAAGATTACGATCTAGAACGACTGGCGTATGAAACACCGGACTTTTCTGGTGCTGAAATTGAGCAAACCATTATTGAAGCGATGCACATTGGCTTTAGCGAGAATCGGGACTTTACTACCGAAGATATTCTGCAAGCAGCCAGTCAAATTGTTCCCCTTGCCCGGACTGCCCAAGAGGAAATTCAATTTCTGAAAAACTGGGTCAGTGCTGGCAAAGCGCGTAAAGCCTCCCGGGATAACGCGCTTACCCTCTAAACTTAATTTCTTAATTGCATGATAGAGCTATGAATCTTTCCGGTTTAGCACAATTTATCTTTGGATTTTTGATCGGTGTTTTCATTTTAACTGGGGCAGGTGCAGCTACTGCTTATTGGTTTTTCACTCGAATGTCCGATATGCCTCCCCAACCCAATTTTGCTGAGGAACCTTCTTCTTCCGAAACCAGTAGCAAACAGAAGCAATCCCAGAAGGAAAAACCGTCCCAATCTAATAACCAACAGCAGCAATCTGCCGCAACACAAGAAAAATCTTCCACGCAAGCAAGCAGCACCACGTCTAAGCAATCTGAAAAGTCACAGTCTAAGCCATCACAGCCTGAATCAACATCTGAACCAACAATTAAAGAACGTTTTGGCCAGCAGGCGTATAAAGCTCAGGTGACCTGGCCGGAGGGGCTGAGTTTGCGCAATCGTCCCAGTCTTAATTCCTCAAGAGTAGGAGGCGTTTATTATAATGACCAGTTGGTTATTCTTGAAAAAAGCAGCGATGGGGATTGGCAAAAAGTCTACGTTCCTGAAACGGGTGAAAAAGCTTGGGTTAAAGCAGGTAATGTGGAAAAAATTAATTAGTTGCTTTATACAAGATTAAGTGTCTCGCAAATTAAGGATCTTGGAATCGTTTTATTATAAATGCTTCGGTAAAGAGTACCAAAAAATATGCAATTCGCTGAACGTTTGGACAGAATTCCTCCCTACCTATTTGCAGAAATTAATCGGAAACGCCAAAAACTGCTTGCCCAAGGCGTTGATTTCATTAATTTAGGCGTGGGCGATCCCGATCAAGCCACTCCAAAACCCATTCTCCAGACAATGCACAAAGCCATTGATGAACCGAGGAATCATAATTATCCTCCCTATCAAGGAACACTGGGATTTCGTCAAGCTGTGGCAGCATTTATGGCTCATCGCTATGGAGTGACTACCCTTGATCCGGAAACGGAAGTTCTCTGTTCCATTGGTTCCAAAGAAGCCATTCATAACACCTTTTTGGCCTTTGTGAATCCCGGAGATTATACCCTCATTCCCGATCCCGGCTATCCCGTTTATAATACCGCAACCTTATTTGCGGATGGTCAGCCCTACCCCATGCCTCTCAAACCGGAAAATGACTTTTTACCGGATTTAAAAGCGATTCCCGCCGAAATTGCGCAACAAGCGAAATTGCTTTGGATCAACTATCCCAACAATCCCACAGGGGCATTGGCCAGTTTTGACTTTTTCCGGGAAGCGGTTGCATTTTGCCGCCGCCACGATATTTTACTCTGTCATGACCATGCCTATGCAGAAATCGCTTATGACGGCTATCAACCCCCAAGCGTTTTACAAGTGCCAGACGCAAAAAACTGTGCCATCGAGTTTCATAGTGCCTCTAAGTCTTATAATATGACTGGTTGGCGCGTTGGGTTTGTGGTTGGGAACTCCCTAGGTATTCAGGGATTAGCTAGAGTGAAGAGCAACGTGGATTCTGGTGTTTTCCAAGCAATTCAACAAGCTGTTATTACTGCCCTAGAAACCCCTCGCGAAGAAATCAACAAGGTCATGGAAATTTATCAGCGTCGCCGAGATCTTGTTGTAGAGGGATTAAGAAGTCTCGGTTGGAAGATTGCGCCTCCGAAAGCAACGCTTTATGTTTGGGTTCCGGTGCCTGAGGGGGATACTTCCCAAGAATTTACCAATCGCTTGTTAGAGGAGTGTGGGATTATTGTTCCCCCTGGCAATGGGTATGGCGCTTATGGAGAAGGATTTTTCCGCATTGCCTTAACAATTCCAGAAGCACAAATTAAAGACGCGATCGCGCGCATGAAAGCCGCTGGAATTCGCTATTAGTTCATCGCCACAATTGCCGAAGTTAGTTGTTAAAATTAGCCTGAGAACCCTTTTTTTGGCGACAACCGCGATATGGCTACTTTTTCACCTGAGCAGAAACGTCGGATTTTTGACCACTTAAATCAAACCACTGATTTTTTGTCTAACCAAGATAACAGCTCCAACAAAATGGATGGGCGCAAAAAACGCATTATGGAACATATTGAAAGAACTCGCAATTAGTTGTACTACAGAAAACTAGTTAGAAAGCTATCGGTGTTAAACCGATAGACGTGGCTTACAGGGGGTGTGCTTCTATTTACTTAGGGGCAGGCGCAACATCTGCTCCATCCTGTGGCCATTTTGGTACATCCTGCGCGATCGCGCACAATTCAGGATTCCCCCTGGCCAATCCCTTTGTTGCATCTAATAACTAATGCAGGAGAATATAATACCGTTGCTGACGAAGAATTTTTCCTTCCTCTTCCAATTCTTTTAATAGTTTGGTTACTGTCACGCGAGTTGTACCAATCGATTCGGCAATATGTTGATGAGTTAAGCGTAGATCAATCAGCGTCCCTTGCGGCACGCTGCGACCAAACTTTTTTCCTAACCAAATTAGGAGTTTATCAAGGCGCGTATAGATTCGTTCACTGCGGACAATACTAAATAGTTCTTCACTTTGCCGACTATGAGCTCTAATTCCATCGAGAAAGTGATGCCAATGTTGAGCGGGGATCGATGTCGTTTCCACACTCGTTAAACATTCCATTCGGTAAGGAGACAGCCCAGAAAGGGGTTGACCAACAACATCGCCAACTCCCCAATATCCTAAAGTTACAATTGCATCTTCTTCATTCCAAGTTACCGTACGAACAATTCCAGATTCGAGATACCATAACAAGCCGGGACGACAGGGAATTTCATCATTGCGGCTAAAGACGAGGTGCGTTAGCTGCTCTGGAAAAGTTAACGATTCTGTAATCAAAACCATTTTCACATCTTTAGTTAGAGTAAAAACGGTAACACTCACGAAAGTTGCCGAGTTATCTTTGCTAATCCGCAAAGAGTGGCTGTCACTATCAGCGATTGACCGAATTTATGAATACACTTTTCTAAAATATAGCAATTCTCGAATTCATGAGGTACAGTAACAACAGTGAGTAAACCAATTCCGAATATCTTGATTAG
The DNA here is from genome assembly GCA_003021905.1 of Cyanobacteria bacterium SW_9_44_58. GTDB lineage: Bacteria > Cyanobacteriota > Cyanobacteriia > Cyanobacteriales > Rubidibacteraceae > Halothece. The sequence continues at coordinate 12,419 of PXPI01000069.1, forward strand.
TTACTTTTAGCATCGCCTCTGTA
>PXPI01000070.1 GCA_003021905.1 Cyanobacteria bacterium SW_9_44_58
TTTCCGAAAATCAATTGAATAAGGTTGCATGGACACGCTTATTTTAATCTACTGTCTTTCCTTCTCAGTGTACCTTATTGGTCTGAGAATTGCTATAACGAAGTTAATTGCAAAATTAAACGAATAAACCTAATACAAAACTAATCTTTTTTCTAATATTTTGAGCAAGGAGGTAATGATTTAGGCAATTCACGCATTAAGTAAGACGCGATCGCGCTTTTAACGATTTACAGAAGGTTCTCGCACACGTCCATTTCCTTTAAAGCGAGTTTCGGAAATTTCGGAATTTTTTTCATGGAACACAATACTTGCAAAAACTCCATTTTAATCAGTATTAACGAAGCTGATTTAATATTTCTTGCATTTTTTGATATTTTTTCGTTTTACCTTGTTCTTGATATAGACTCATTGCTTTCTTTAAATTTTCAATTGCTTTGTTTTTATTTCCCTTTTGACGATAAGCAAATCCTCGGTTTTCGTAAGCTGAGGCATAGTGAGGGTTAATTGCGATTGCCTGCGTATAATTATTAATTGCTGGTTTTAACTTTTCTTGTTGTTGATAAATTACGCCTTTATTATATAGCAGTTATTGGAATCACGAGGTACAGTAACAACATTGACTGAGTAAGGTTCATGACAAAATTTAATGACTTAATTGGTTCGGTGTTTAGCGTACCTCATTAGAGTAAGAATTGCTATAGTAAGCTGCAGCGTAGTCAGGTTTAATTTCTGTGACTTGATTATAATCTTCAATTGCCTTTTCTAAATTTCCTTGTTTGACATAAATACCAGCTCTATAAAAATAAGCTTTAACATTGTTTGGATTAGATTGTATGGCTTGAGTTAAGTCTTGAATTGCTTCTTCCAACTCCCCTGCTCTCAAATGTTTTCCTGCTTGTTCTAGATATTTTGAAGGAGAAACTCCTGCGAAACTAATTTGTGGGGCAAGTATTATCGCTACTAAAGTAGGAAGAATAGTGTTAGTGAGTGTAGAATAGAGTTTCATTTATTAATTCTGATTACTGGTTAGAAATAGCTGAAACAGTTTTAAAATGAATTGTGATAATAAAGTAATGGACTTGATGGAATTATTTTGATTAAAAAGGAGTAATTTTATAAATTTCACTCCTTTTATTAAGGGGATTTTAGATCAACAACGTTTCTAATCAAATTGATTTTAATATGATTTCTTTTCGAGTAAAGTCACTAGATATTGATCTTCTGTTTCATTTCCACCCGAAGAATGCCATTGAGCATGGATTACTCCTTTAGCATGTAAGTCTTCTACAATTGGTCTGACAATGTCAATAGATTCACCGACATTTTTAGCAATTTGTCTATCATTTGTGTTTTCTTGTCTTTTGATTTCGTTAAACACTTTGCTTTGAGTTAGGAGATGTTGGGTATCACTCATATGTTTACCATTAAAACTCACTACAACTTGAAAAATGCAACCTCGACATTAATCTCTCAATTAGATTAAGATTGCCACTCAATCATAAGCATCACCAGTCCCATTTACGCTACTTGAGCTTTGAAAGTGAGCAATTATTGGGTGCTCTGATGGATGATTATTGATTTACAATTATTTTGCCATTGAATGCTGTTTTTTTAACTGGAAAAATTTAAAGATTTATTTCTGTTGTAGATAGTTCTGTGTGTTTTCTTGCTTAGCAAGGAAAACCAGAGAAAACAAGCGAACCAAACGAGTCTTAATAAGCAGTTGCTTCACGATAAAATCGTTGCATCTCTTTAGCAAAGTCAGCGCGCGAATCAGACCAAATGTAAAACATATGGCCGCCGCCAAAGTGATGTACTCGCAGGTTGGCAGCCATCTGTTCATCAAGCTTCATATGTTGAACAATGCGATTAGAAGCTTGAAAAGGCGTTACTAAGTCGTAATAGCCATGGGCAATATAAACTTTCAAATGGGGATTCAAGGCAAGACCGTAGCGCAATTCGTCAGCACTGCCAATTTGGCTTTCCAGGACATGGCGATCGTAATCTACCTTCCAATTGCGATTAATATCAAGGCTCAGGAGATGGTAGGTACGTTGAGTTTTAATACCTAGAATCTCTCGGAGAAGCGTATTGGTTGCGCCATGAAAGACTCTTTGAATGCCAAATAATGTTGGATCCGGTCCTTCGAAGCGTTCTCGATCGGGATAAGGATCGGTTGCGGTGATGGTAGCATCGTAGAGACCGCAGACTTGGCGACGATCGCGCAGTAAATTGCGAACAAAGACCGATTGGGAAATACGGCCTTGGGCAGTAGAGGCTAAATCCGCAGGCAGCCCCAACATATCCGCCATTGATTGCAATAAGGACTGTCGTTCCTCTTCTGGCATGGCTGTTCCTTGAAGCAGCAACCGCACCAAATCATTTGCAGCAAATTGTACTGCTTGGGAAATTACTTCATCTCGCGGAGTATCAGCAGAAAAGGTGCGGCTTTTTCCGTGGAAAGCAGCCGCAGCCGCCATCGAGGGAAACGTATCCAGCCAAGAGAGCAAATCGTAGTCCGAGGGATCTAAACTTTGAAATTCTAAAGCTGGCGAGACCAGAATAGCACCGTTGAGACCAATTCCATAGCTTTCCTGAAGGAGTTTGGTTAGTTTGGCAACTCGAAACCCGCCGTAACTCTCACCAACAATAAAGATGGGACTATTCCATCGACCATGTTCGGACAAAAACCGTTGCATCATCTCGGCAAGCGAGTCTAAATCACGCTGTAGCGCGTAGAATTCGCGATTTTCGCTATCGCTTTCGGACTGAGTTGACTTTTGATCTGATGACTTATCTGTACTAGCTGATTGGTCTTGCTGATCAATGGTACGACTAAAACCGGTGCCCACGGGATCAACAAATACAAGATCGGTAAAGGGCAGCCAACTGTCGGGATTTTCTACGAGTTCTGCCGGCGGCGGGGGTGGAGAACCATCATCGTTGAATGATGCCCGCCACGGGCCGATCGCGCCTAAATGCAGGAAAGCGGCAGCTGCCCCTGGCCCGCCGTTGAAAGCAAAGGTTAGGGGACGTTGGGCAGGATTCGCCTCTTGAGCTAGATAGGCCACATGGAAAACTTCCGCAATTGGCTTTTCCCGCTTTCGCAATACTGTCCATTCTGCCCGTACTTGGTAGGGAATTTCCTGGTCGCGATCGCGAAAAATATGCTCGGTGACAGCGCCCTCAGGGGGTTGATACTCCTTGTTTTCAGCTTGAGATTGCGAGGAATCGGTCATATGAATTTGTCCGGGAACTCGTTAATACAGAAAAACCAGCTTATTGTCCCGATGGTATCATTGGCAAGGCTCGGGACAGAACGATAGCAAATATTATTTGTCACTTGATCCCGTCTAAAAACAATTCTCGTTAAGATATGGAAAGCCTCTTTTGACTCTATATTATTCATGCTCAGCCGGATTCAACAATGGCTCGAAACTCGCGCTGCCAGTCCCGCTTATGGGGGGTTAGTGCTACTGCTAATTGCCATTGCTTTTTTTGGGGCAGCCACTAATACCATGGTGGGTTGGCTATATGCCCTCAGCGGTCTCATTTTTGCTTTGTTAGCTGTCGCTGCGGCCCTTCCCCCAAGGGCTTTAAAGCAAATCAACGTACGCCGTGCCCCCATTTATCCCGTGAGTGCCGGGGAACAGTTAACCTTAGAGATCATTCTAGAAAATCCCACCCAACAACCAAAAACGCTGTTGCAAGTCATCGATCAACTGCCAAGCGGATTGGGCAACCCCTCGGAAAGCGCGATCGAGATGATTCCTGCCAATGATCGTTACCACTGGGTTTATAGCACTTTAGCTGCCAAACGAGGAATTTATCATTGGTCACAGGTGGACCTGCGCACTGCAACGCCGCTGGGATTATTTTGGAGTCGCCGCCATCGTGAGGTGAATGCCAAAGCCATTGTTTATCCCTTAGTTTTACCCCTAAGACAATGTTCTCTTTTGGATACGCTAGGAGAAGAAGACAGCGATCAATTCTCCCAAGAAAAACGTTTCCAGGCTGCAACAGTCGGATTGACCCGAGGATTGCGCCCCTATCGTCGGGGTGATTCTCCGCGCTTGATTCACTGGCGCAGCAGTGCCCGGTATGGAGAGTTGCGAGTGAGAGAGTTAGAAATGTCTGTGGGCGGGCAAGATGTAGTGATTTGTCTCAATAGTGCCATTGCTTGGGAGGAAGAAGTCTTTGAAGATGCGGTGATTGCTGCAGCCTCTCTCTATTTTTATGCCCGTCGCAGTCAACTCAATGTTAAGCTTTGGACAGCGCGATCGGGGGTAATTCAATCTCAACAAGAAGTATTAGGTGTCTTGGCTTCAGTGCAATTTCAGGAAAGTAAAGAACAAGCGCTGCCGTCGCTTCCGCTTGTCTGGATTACTTGTGAAGCTAAGGAAGTTAACGATTTGCCTCGTGGCAGTCGTTGGCTATTATTTTCCAATGAAGAAAGAAAGTATCCGCCCAGTAGTCTCTTTTCAGGTTTAATAATTAATCCGGTTGACTCTTTACAACAACAACTTCAGAAAATACCAGAAAGAAATTAGGGCTCGTTTCCATGGGATTAGTGGGAATTGCGCTCAATGACTCCTGGGATTTATTCCTTTATTAATTGAAAACGACTCCTTCTGACGAACTCTCGCGATCGCAGGCGGTAACAGGTGCTTATTTCCAATTGTTTTGAGCATCAAGACGGTAAAATACCATTTTCATTCGTAAGATCATTCCAAGAGTAATTTGTTTCGTTAACCAGTAAAAAACACTTAAAATAATCCAGGTCAGCAAGATCACTAATAAAGGTTTCTTAGTTGTTAAATCTTCGATAGTTGAAGTTAATAAGAGATCGGGTTTTGTTACTAAATCCCAACTGTTAAAACGACGAAATCTGCCGAGAAAAATTCCAATTGCACAGAGAAAATGGGTGAACAATTCAGTGGGAAAAATAAATTTTCGTTTCCCTTGTTGTTTAAAATAATGACTTTGATTAATTAAAGAAATAACATAAAATTCCCAACCCACTAAGATAGCTAAGGAATGTAGCGGAATAAAAATTAAAGTTGTAATCCAAATTGAATAGTTAGCTCGGATTGCTTCAATTAAATGGATAATATCAGTCAGTAAGTAAGGCGCATTGGGTAAAAATGCAATATAAATAATGAAAACAGTCCACCAAAGTAGCGATCGCGTTTTGCTGCCTCGAAGAAACAACCACAAGCTAAGTATCAAAGGAATGAATGCCAAAAATAAGTTCCAAACAATCCAACCGCTGTATTTATTAAATGCCTCAAATGTATCAGCTAGTATTGATTCCATTGTTTTCAGTTCTTAATTAAAACTGATTATATCGCAATCAATCTGTAATTCCTATTTGTCTGTTTAGTTAACCGCTCTGTAACATATTCCATGATGACCGGCTGTTGGGTGTAAGTTCCTTGTTGCTTCTCAATCAAATCCCGCCAATATAAAGTTTCTATTGCTTCCAAAACGCGATCGCGCGTCAGTTTCGGCAACAAATGTTCCATCAACTCATCAATGGTCGTCCAGTCTCGGTTAACCAATATTGAATCTGGGGAAGGCGCATTACGCAGCGATCGCCAAATTACCTTCCATTCAAGGATAAGTCATTATCAGCCCAATTGTTTGACGAAGCTACTGTGTTCTTGAGAATGCAGCCTTTGTTGTAAAACGGCTAAAACTTGCGCCATATTTCCTGCTAAAAGGTCAGATACCGCTAACCATAAACCGGGAAAAACTCGACTTTGTATAATTCCTTGATTATCGGGTTGCAGTAAAATATATTCTCCGTTTTGTAAACTAAACCAATCTAAACGATTCTCATAAATTTGCCAAACTAGGTATTCCTTAACCCCATTGCGTTGATAGGCGCGTTTCTTGTCAAATACATCAATCGCTGTACTACTGGCGGCTACTTCTACCACTAATTCCGGTGCGCCTTCAATATAATCATCTTCACTGAGGCGGGTTTGTCCCCCGACGCTTTCATCAAGGAATAAAATGGCATCCGGTTGCGGTTCATTGTCTCCGTCTAAACGGACAGTTGGCGTATCTCCAACTCTTGTTCCGGGCGTAAAAATTCGATATGTGGTTAACCAAGTCAAAATAGAAGCATGGGGTTCTGCATGCTGTTGAAACCGTAATGGGGATGCCATCAGATAAACGACTCCTTCAATCAATTGTGCCTTTTGAGACTCAGGCATCGCATGATAACGGCGTTCAAACTCAGGACGAGAAACGCGATCGCCGTTTTCTAAACGAGGAATTTCTTCTGTCTTCATCACCATGGTTTTACTTAATAAATAACTGGCATTATTGATAAATTTCCCCCTAATTTACTAAAAAGGGGGAAATCAAAATAAGTAAGAAGTTCTAGCTTTGAGACCCTTTGAGATAAGCTAACATCGTATCAGCATCGGAAACTTCAAAGGGATCCGTGGGACAATTATCCTGATAATTGGGCTCAATAAACATCTTTTCAATTTGACGATCATTCACCACCATGGAATAACGCCAAGAGCGCATTCCAAATCCGAGATTTTCTTTTTCAACCAGCATTCCCATTTTCCGGGTAAAATCGCCATTGCCATCAGGAAGCATAAATACGTTTTGTGCTCCCTGTTGTTTGGACCATTGGAACATAACGAAAGCATCATTAACGGAAAGACAGATTACTTCATCAATACCTTGGGCACGGATTTCATCATATAATGCTTCATAACGAGGTAAGTGATTTGATGAGCAAGTGGGGGTAAATGCTCCAGGAAGGGCAAATACAACAACCCGTCTGCCGCCAAAAATATCTTCGGTGGTGCGGTCTTGCCAACGAAAAGGATTATCGCCTCCAATGGACTCATCCCGGACACGGGTATGGAAAACAACATCAGGAACCGTTTGCTGAACTGCTACATTCATAATATTTCTCCTTGAGATTTACACTTAACAATTGTTACTATATCGCGCTGATAAGTCTTCTTAAATAGGTTTGCAAAAGAATCATCCGATGGGAAGAGATCTCGATTGTTCAAGGAGTTTGAGCAATTGTCCCAAGGAAAAAACGAAGGATAAATCAATGCCTTTTTCTATTACATTTTAAATAAAAAATATCCCCTTTTACCAAACAATTAGGGAGATAATTAACAATGAAAAGAATAACGATTCGTGAATTAGCTTTAATTTAATGCCTTCTCTAAACGGGGTTGATCGAATCCTTTTTGATTCAATAATAACCAAGATTGCATGAGATCATGTCCTTTCATGGCGCCAGTTAAAGCGGCTCGTAGAGAACGCATGACCACACCTTTTTTGACATTATGTTCTTTCGTGGCGTTCTTAACAATTTGTTTTGCGTCTTCTTCACTCAGTTGATTTTGCTGTTTCACTGCCTCATAAACTGATTGAATGACGGGTTTAACGCCATCTTGTTGCAGTTGAGCAATGGCTTCTTCGTTGAGTTCTACGTGATCTTTAAAGAAGACTTCCGTTTGTTCAACGGCCTCGGTGAGACGGGTTAAACTCGGACCAATTAGGGCAGCAACTTGTTCCAACCAAGCGCGATCATTTTCTAAATCCACCTGATATCCGGCGTCTTCCCAGAAGGGAATTAACCTTTCCAATAATTGGCTGGGGTCCATATTGTGGATATATTGGCTATTAATCCAATCCAGTTTTGACCAGTCAAATTTGGCGGCAGATTTACTGACACGGTCGATGGTAAAGGTTTTCGCGGCTTCCTCAAGGGTAAATAATTCCTGCGTTGAATCTTCAGGCGGTGTCCAACCCAGCAGTGTCATATAGTTGGCCATTGCTTCGGGAACAAAGCCCATCTTATAAAAATCGGAAATGGCAGTGACATTGTCCCGTTTAGATAGCTTCTGACCCGCTTCGTTTAAAATCAATGGCGTATGGGCAAATTCGGGAATGCTGCCGCCCAGGGCTTCGTAAAGTAAAATCTGTTTCGCCGTGTTGGCAATATGGTCTTCTCCCCGAATGACGTGGCTAATGTTCATGTCCATGTCATCGACAACAACGGCCAGGTTATACAGCGGTTGTCCTAAGTCTTGTCGGCTGCTGGCGCGAGCAATTACCATATCGCCGCCGAGATCGCTGCCTTGCCAAGTAACAGTGCCCCGAATGCGGTCATGCCACATAATTTTGCGGCTATCGTCGATTTTAAAGCGAATGACAGGCTTTCTGCCTTCTGCTTCATAGGCTTGTTCTTGTTCGGGGGTAAGATTGCGGTGACGGTTATCGTAACGAGGGGCTTGATTGCGAGCCTTTTGCGCTTCCCGCAGTTGATTCAGTTCTTCTTCGGTGGTGTAACACCGGTAAGCATAGCCTTTGTCGAGAAGGGTTTTTACAGCTTGCTTGCAGAGGTTAAGCCGTTGCGATTGAAAATAGGGACCTTCATCCCATGGGATTCCCAGCCAGGTTAGTCCGTCTTTAATATCTTGGGTAAATTCGGGCCGCGATCGCGCCTCGTCTGTATCTTCTACCCTTAAAATAAACGTCCCCCTTTCATGGCGGGCAAATAGCCAGTTAAATACCGCCGTTCGGGCGGTTCCAATGTGTAAATTACCGGTGGGACTTGGTGCAATGCGCACTCTTACTGTCACGGCATTTTCCTCGTTTGATGAATTTTTTCACTTTTTTAGCAATATGAAACTAGCCTGAATCCGACATTTTGGAAATTGACTAGACTCTTATTTATTTTATCAGAAACCTTTCCCGCCAGTGGTCTCAGAAGGCAATAAAGAACAATTGACGATAGAGTAGGGATTGATGGGCTAATCGTCCAATTATGTTCCTGAATACTGCTGATGCTTCACACCGACCATTATCAAACGCTTGGCTTAACCCATGATGCCACTCAAGAAGAAATTAAACAAGCCTATCGTCGCTTAGCTAAGCAGTATCATCCCGACCGTAGTGAAGACAACAACAGCCACGAAAAAATTATCGCCATTAATGTGGCCTATGAAGTGGTTAAGCAATCCGCAGCTGAAAGCCTCTTACGATCGCGCCTTTGCCCAGAAACGGACGAAACGCAATCAAAAAGCGCAACACCAGCACTGCCGTCAACGGCAACAACAACGCCATGCCAATCATCAGACGAGTCAGTGGATTAAGTATGTGTATCGGCCCGTGATGAAGCAAGTGCAACAAATTATCGATCCCCTAGAGGCTCAAATCGATCATTTAGCAGGGGATCCGTTTGACGAAGAACTCCTCAACACTTTTCAAAGCTATCTTGATTACTGTCAGGAATTAGTTCAAAACGCGAAACAAAATCTCAGATCGCAACCCCATCCTTCTAATTTAGGGAAAACTGCCGCTAGTCTTCATCATTGCCTGAATCAACTTGATGATGGCATTGAAGAATTAGGATATTTTCCCTTTAATTTTGACGAGCAACATCTGCATACGGGAAAAGAGTTATTTCGGATTGCAACTGGATTGCAAGAACAAGCCCAAGTTGCTGTCAATGCTAGCGGCGTTTAGATAAGAGGGGAAGAACCTTGCCATTCCCCCTCTCTTATCAACACAAAGATGCCACTTCTAATTAGAACGTAAATGTGGTTCTGAGCGTCCCGATAAAGGCATCGTTGTTACTATCGCCGCCCTCGGGAGAGGGTAGCCAGATTAATCCAGGGGTGATGGAGATATTGTCATTCATCTGGAACCGATAGAAGCCTTCCACGTGAACTGCTGTATCTTCCCGACGATCAGGATTTTCAGCACTGCCGATGTAGGGTTCCGAACCGACGAGCAATCCGCCTAAGTTTCCTTCTTTGCCAAGATCTGGGAAGGCCAATCCTAATGCATAGTACCAAATTTCAGCATCGCCCTCCCCTTCAGCCAGTTGTCGGGCATCGGTAAAACCGCCATAACCATTAACAACTAAACCGTCACTGAGCCTGATCGATCCTTCAATGCCATAGGAGTTGGACATAGTGGGCGCTCCGTTAAACGGTTGGGCCGCGCCTTCTCCCATAGCTGCTCCTGTAGTGCCGACACCAAGATCAAAGATCGTTCCATCCTCTTGGTAGGCATTGACATAGGTAAAAGCGAGTTTAAAGCGAGGGCCATCCCAAGCCAGTTGCCCGAGTGCAGCATAATCTCCGTTAAAGAGACCATTGTCGGGATTATCAGTTTCGCCGCCAAAATATCCAAGACTTAGGTTTAAATCACCGGCAATGTTGTAGTTTGCGCCAAGACCGCCACCGGAAGGCAAGCCAATTTTATAGATAGGGCTAGACTCAGCAAAGCTGGAAATGGCGTTATTTGCTCCTGTAAAGCCTTCAAAGTAGGGACTGATAGTGGGAGCAAAGTCCTGCCACAGTGGGAAAGCAGCGGGTAGATACACCTGAATTCTCTCGCCAATGGGGAAGTAGTAAGCTAACCAACCCAGCTCAACATTATTTCCAGTATCGGCAGTTTGAAATGTTGTTGCCCCACTTAAACCATCGCCTTCAAGAAGGGGAGAAGCATTGGAAAAGTCTAAGCGGGCATGCAAGGCATCTCTACCGGTAAAGCTGGAAACAAAATCAAGGCGGCCGCGATGTTGGAAGACCGTATTCGTGTCATCATTTTCCGACCGGAAAGTATCGGTGAAGGCAAAAACAACTTCTGCACTGAGTTTGGTAGTGGTCGAAAATTGATTGTCTTCTAAGACGGCGACGCGACCTTCTAAGTTATCAACCCGAGTGCCCAAGGTGGATAATTCTGCTTCAAATTCTTCGGTTAACCGTTGCAGCGTTGCTAAGTCTTCCTGGGAAACTTTGCTTTTCTGATCTGCTATTAAACGTTCAATTTGTTGCAAACAAGCATTTAATCCGGCAGCAAATTCATAACGGGTCATCGCGCGATCGCCTCGGAATGTCCCATCGGGGTAACCGGCAATACAGCCGTAACGTTCCACTAAGTTTCTTAGGGCTTCAAAGGCCCAATCATCGGGAGAAACATCGCGCAGTTGGAAAACGCTATTAACTTGATTTAGGGAGTTTCCCTCACCATTGCTATAGTTATTGATTTGATCGAGCAGTTCTGCTTCTGAATTGGTGCTTGCGGAGGGATTAGCTTGGGCGATTTTTTGAGTTGTCCCATTGTTCCCTGCTTGTGCCGTTTCCTTGGTATGATCAAACTTTACCGTGGATTCACTGCTAGTTAACTTCCCTTGCGCTCCAGGGGCTGCTTGACTGACTAAGGACATGCTCAAAGTCAGGGCTAGCGCGATCGGACTAACAAATAAAAGGTTTCGATTTAATGTCATTCTATTCTTTCTCCTCACACTTCATCAAATCATAAGGCTAATTATACACATCCCATATGATTGATTTAAACTAACTCATATTCTGTAAAAAAAATCACATTTCTTAAAAAATTTAATATTCCATTTACTTCTTATTCAATTAAAATGAATCTTTTTGAGATATGGTATTCATTATGAGTGTTTGTATTTTGCTAAAAATTGGGCAACGGTTTGATTAAATGCCTCAGGTGCTTGTAAAAATGCCCAGTGATTTCCAGGCATAGTAGCAATTTCTAAATTGGGCAAGCATTTTTGATAAGGCTGAAGTTGCCATTTTGTCCTATTTAATCCCTTTTTAGGCGTAATCAGTAAGGTAGGAATCGTTAACCTCTGGCTTAAGCCTTCCACTTCCATAACTTCTTTAAAAATGCCGTTACGGGCAGCAACGGTAAATTTGCTTCCCCAACGCCCATCGGATTTACGTTCTAAGTTGGCTTGAAACACCTTTTGCTGAAGCGGATTCCACGCTTGATATTTCCCAAGACGACGGGCTTGAGTTTCGGCTTGTTGATAAGTTTCAAATGGCCCCATACCTTTGAGGGTAGATAGCGTGCGATAGAGAATGGGAAACGCAATGCGAAACCAACTTGGAAATTTCCCCATAAAAAAGGGATCGACTAAAATCATACTGCGAAATCGCTGCGGATGTTGTTGCGCCCAATATGTAATGACTTTTGCTGACCAAGAATGTCCTAAAATATGAGCCGATTGCCAACCTGAAGCATCACATAAAGCTTCTAAATCAGCAATGACTTCTGGAAATGTATAGCAATTCTTACTCTAATGAGGTACGCTAGACACCGAACCAATTAAGTCATTAAATTTTGTCATGAACCTTACTCAGTCAATGTTGTTACTGTACCTCGTGATTCCAATAACTGCTATATAATGATTTTCCTCTGGTTTGCTGCTTTCACCGTGGCCACGTAAGTCCGGAGCAACGATATGATAATGTGGTGCTAATTGTTCTCCTAAACACGACCAAACAACGGCTTGATCTGCTAATCCATGCAATAACAATACAGGAGGTTGTTGCGGATTGTTCCATTCGAGATAGGCGATTTCAATGTCAGATAAAGAAAGGGTTTTTGGGATCGGCATTGGCTTTGACTAAGTAAGGAAAGGACAAGTTAAAATATAGACAATTAACTTTAAACAATTAGTGATTGCTAGTAATTTTTATTCTGGTTCAATTAATTATTTCAATTATTACAAAAGCACCTAAGATATTGACAATATATAAGTATACTTTAAAATACTAAAATATCATAATCATTATACTTATTTAAGTTAGGTAAATAGATACGACATTAAAAATAAACCACTTAAAAGACGATAGGATATTTTATTATGATTTTACCACTTTAAAGATATTGAGTTTCTTGTTTTATGAATCGTTTTGATTTATCTTCGGAAAATAGCAACTCCATTGATTTATCAACGAAACTGGCCTATGGAGTCGGTGAATTCACCAGTGAAGTGACAGGCAGTATTTTTAGCAATTCTCGAATTCATGAGGTACAGTAACAACAGTGAGTAAACCAATTCCGAATATCTTGATTAGTTACTTTTAGCATTGCCTCTGTAATCGCATC
>PXPI01000071.1:0-12089 GCA_003021905.1 Cyanobacteria bacterium SW_9_44_58
CGAAAATCAATATCAATTGAATAAGGTTGCATGGACACGCTTATTTTAATCTACTGTCTTTCCTTCTCAGTGTACCTTATTGGTCTGAGAATTGCTATAGTAGTTCTGGGACTAGTGAGCTACATTTTTAATCTGAGTTATTTGTTCCCTGGTACCTGATAACCAATCACGCGCTGCACCTCAACCGAGTAAAACATGCTCTATTGCCTGATCAGTTTTTTGTTTGGATAAAGAAACATACTTTACCATTGAGCCCGATAAACTGTGATCGCGCGATCAATCCCCTTAAAATTAGACTTGCCAATCGGGCAGAAGGATTTTTTATGCTGCAGCCGTTTATAGGTTTCTTCACTAATCACACATTCTCCTGGACGACACACGGCTTCTAAACGAGAAGCTAAATTAACGGTTCCTCCGAGAACGGTATAATCGACCCGTTGAGAACTCCCCACATCCCCGACAACAGCTTTCCCGCTATTAATGGCAATGCGCAATTCTAGCGGATGAGACAAGATCTGATCCCGATTCAGTTGTTCTAAGCGTTCCAGCATCGCTTTCGCAACTTTCACAGCGCGATCGGCGTGATCGGACTGAGGTTCCGGTGCGCCAAAGAACGCCATGATACAATCGCCAATAAATTTATCTAAAGTCCCTCCTAAAGCAAACAAAGGTTTTAGCATTTCTTCAAAAAACCGATTTAGCAATTCTGCCACTTCTTCCGGCTGCAACTTTTCTGATAACGCTGTAAAACCGACAATATCAGCAAATAGAACACTGACATCGGCTTCTATCGGAGTTAATAAAGCGTCTTCCATTGCCCCAAATGTAATCAGTTGCTGTACCACTGCTGGGGAATGGTAGCGTTCCAATCGTTGGCGGATGCGCTCTTGTTCTTGCAACCGTCGTGTCAGAAGCCAACGCTGGACACTAGAGGCTACTAAATTGGCAATGGTAGAAAAGAAACTTAAATCTTGATCTTGATTGGGTTCGAGGCGATCAAATCCCATTCTGGCATCGGCATACAATACCCCAACCACTTTCTTTTCATTCCACAGGGGAACGGCTAAAGCCCCACAAATGCCTTTCATCAAAATACTTTTCTGTTCAGAAAACCGTTGATCCGCTTGAGCATTTTTGGTTTTAATGGCGACTTTTTCTTGAAACACTCTCTCGCAAATGGAACGGCTAATCCAATCGCCTTTATACAGTTCACTCAATTCTTGACGGGAATAACTGCCCTGCTTTGCTCTATGCATGGAACGAGCAGCCGCTTTATAAAGCTCAAGTTTTCCGGAACCTTCCACATCAATTAGTAATGCCAAGCGTTCGATGTTGTGAAGCTCTTGAAAAATAACATTTTCCACTTGGGAAAAAATGGCTTCAATGGATTCAGCACTGTTGAGCCCCTTGGCAATCTCGACAATGTATTGTAAGCGGGAATGAGCAATATGTTCGGTACTCAGGGGATCTTTTCCCTGATTCCCTTCCATCCAAAGTTGGCTTAACTCTTCGGCATTGCGAAGGATAGTTTGAACTTCGGTATGGCCGTTTGCAGCGTCTTGGTTTACTAAGGATTGGGCTGATTGGCTCGCGGCTAATTGTACTTTGATTGTTACATTTCCAAGTTCAATATAATCGCCATCGTTGATTACAGCAGCTTCCTGGAGACGAGACTGATTTAAGAAAGTGCCGTTGGTGCTACCTAAGTCTTCCACTCGCCATTTTCCTTGATCCAAGCGACGAAATTGACAGTGTCGGCGGGAAACTTCCGAGTAAGGAAGATATACATCACATTCCGGTAAGCGACCGAGGATGAACTGATCCTGAGTTATCTCTAGAGTCTGCTCAGGACTCCCTTCAATATATATCTGTAATGTGAGCTCAGTTGTCAGTTTCATTTGCGATAATGCCAATCCTCGGTTAACTCGACTGTAAATACTGTATTGGGAGGAATCGTAATGCTGTTTAAACGCGATGATGCTGCTTGATCCCGAAAAAGAGAAGAACGACCTTGCAATGGAATAACCGACTCTAGCTTAGAAGCGGTTGCTGGCTCTAAGGCGGTGATTAAGGCTTGGACAATAAAACGAGTTCCTTGGGAGGTGGTTTGAAAGTGTCCAATGACTGGTGTCTTTGCCGGAGCAATTAACGCTCCTTCTTGATTGGTGAGGTTTTCTGCTAGAAATAAAACTTCTTGCCAAGGTTGCGCCACTTGTAAATTTAAAGGGCTTTTCCCGCGATAACGGACCCTGAATTTGGTTCCGGCGGCTAAACTTAATTCAGTTGGGGAGGCTTCCGAGGAGGAATTCACCTTAGTAGCGGGAACCGGAGGAACTTCCACCGACGGCTTTCGGGATCTCAGTTGATCCAACTCAGCAGGCGGCAATTGCATGAGGGTGGCAAGGGAAAATGCTTGTTTGCTGATTTTAGGCGTGAGTTGCCATTGATTTTCATCAGGGTTGGAAAGGTTTTTTAAAGTGACTGTTTCTGAGTGTAAATGGGCTTCGGGGGACAGTTCAAGAACAATGCGGGTGGTTTTTGGCTTAAATTGGGCAATACGGATTTCCCTAACCAATCCGGAATAAGTTTTGTTAATGGGTGCTTTTCTAAATGTGGTTTGAGGAAGATCAATAACAATGCGAGTTGGGTTTCGCAGTAGAAAGGTGCGAGGCGCGATCGCGCTTTCCCATCGAAATTGCAATTGCTGGGTTTGGGGATTGAATTGCCACTGAGATAAGGCCATGGCACCGTTGCCAGCTAACAGCCAACTGCTAGCCAGCCAAACGAGTCCCCATAGCCCTAAAGAGAAAGAACTTAACTTAGGCCCTATCGGTAGAGAGTGATTTCGGAACAAAATTAACGGTGTCACGCCCATGATTGCTGAGCCTAGCTGTGGGATAGGTCACCTATATTGTGCCACTTTTTTCTTAAACTTTAAATGTCCATAGCACTGGATTTTCATCCAAATAATCAGTCACCCCTCGTCCAATTTTGTCAATTTCCGCTAACTCTTCTTGGGAAAGGGAAACCGCTGCTGCTTTGGCATTCGCGATCGCTTGTTTAGCATTCCTAGCGCCGACAATGGCATGAGTATTGGGTTGAGCAATGAGCCAAGCCAGACTGAGTTGCGCTAAAGTGCAACCTTTCTTGTTTGCCAGAGGCCGTAATTGGTCAATCGCTTTAAGCGCCCGTTGATAATTCTCCCCTTGAAATAACTTATTTTTCGCGCGATGATCCCCTTCCTCAAACTGATGGTTGGGTCCAAATTTCCCGGTTAATAACCCTTGAGCGAGAGAAGAATAGGCGAGTACAGAAATATTGTGCTCCACACAGTAAGGAATCAGTTCTTTTTCTGCTTGTCGCCAAAATAGCGAGTAGGGAGGTTGGACACTGTCAATTTGGCCATACTGTTGTGCTTCAGCCAGTTGCGTGCGAGAAAAGTTAGACACACCAATCGCCCGAATTTTCCCCTGCCTTTTTAGGTCGTTGAGCGCCTCCATGGTTTCTTCAATGGGGACAATCTCGCTATTAAACGATCCACTGGGCCAGTGAATTTGATATAAATCAAGATAATCGGTATTGAGATTTTTGAGAGACCCTTCACAGGCTCTAAATACCTGGTCATATTTTAAGTGAGTGGGAAACACTTTACTGGCCAGTTGCACTTGTTCTCTTACATCAGAAACTGCTTTGGCAACGATTTGTTCCGAGTGCCCTTCTCCATAAATTTCGGCAGTATCAATGGTAGTAATTCCGGCTTCAACCCCCTCTCGAATCGCTTGAATGGTTTCTTCGTCTTTAATTCCGGTCCACATGGCTTTTCCCGCTTGCCATGTTCCCATTAAAATGGGAGTAATTTTGACATCGGATGTTCCCAATGAGCGCGTTTGCATTGTCACTCCTTATGGCAATAAGTTGCTTGATCGGTGGCTGTTGTTGTTTTGAATGATTTCCGGTTGATCAATCCAGCAAATCAATTAATCATTGCTGGCATTTTTAGATTTGATTAAAACTTGATAACCCACATATCCTAAAGCACCAATAATGGCTAACGTTAATAGGGATGTAATGAGTTGGAAAACGGTCTTTAAAAGAGAAAAACTAATGCCAATTCCCACAGCAACGACAATGACTTTCCCGACAATGGGAAGTTCATTAAACCAACGACGAACTTGGCCGCTGATGTTTTGAACTTGATTAGAAAACTGATTCGAGTTGGAATTCAGCGGCGAGGAATCAGCAACATAGCTTTGTTCAGCAGACGTTGTTTGTTGATTGCTTTGTTCGTTGACTTCTGCTTCTATTTCTTGGAGTCGTTTTTCCCAATCTGTTTGAGAGTTTGGTTGATTCATAGCGATTTCCTTTCCTAATAATGGACAGCTAATAAAGATGAACAGCACTTTCAGACTGCGGTGAGCCAAAGAGAGATAATAATAGTAGAGCAACCAATACCGGTTTATTTCTACTCCCATGAAACGTCAACACTATAACTTCCTTCTCACCACAACCCTTGCCACTATTTTATTTGGTTTAACGGCAACTCGCTTGCTAGCAGAACCAATTTCCATCACTCAGGAGTTGTCTTCACCCATTACCGCCCAAGGTCAATCAGGAGGGAATGTCAACAGCAGCGATTGCGGCTTTGTTTCTTCTCAACCGCAGGAAGTAATTAAAATCGATTCACGACTTAACTATATGCGAATGAGTGTATCTAGCCAAGGGGGCAATCCGACGCTTCTCATTGAAGGACCCGATGGGCGCTTTTGTATTCTAGCGAATTCTGGGGAACAAGCTTCTCTATCGGGCGTTTGGATGCCTGGCACCTATAAGGTTTATGTGGGAGACGAGCAAGGAGAAACGCATCAATATACCCTTCGTCTTTCTACCCAGCAATAACTTTTAAATCGTTAACAGAAAACGTAAATCATAAAACACAAATTAAATTCTTGCGATAGAGATGTTGTTTGGGCAATCTACGTTAAGGTAGTAACAGTAGATAGAAGATACTGCTAAATTTTTTCTTAGGTTAGAAAACTTCATTCAAAGGAGTAACAACTATGAGTAATCTCGAAGAACAAATTGAAAAACAGCGCAGTGAAGCTCGCGAAGTTTGCGACTCCGAAGGAACTGAGTCTCAAGATTGCGCCGTTGCCTGGGATACGGTAGAAGAGTTGCAAGCAGAATATTCCCACCAACGCAGTGAAAAAACCAAGAAAACTTCCTTAGAGCAATATTGCGATGAAAATCCGGAAGCGGCGGAATGCCGCGTCTATGATGATTAAACCAATGCGGTTGGTGCTCTTAACTCGGAATAAGTAACCAAGCAGCAGTAGAAGGGTAAACTTCTGCTGCTTTTTTTATAGCTGAAATTGATCCCCCAAATAATATTGGCGAACTAGGGGATCCTGATAAAGTTCTTGGGCTTTTCCGGAAGCGAGAATACTCCCATTGCTCATAATATAAGCCCGGTCTGTAATTTCCAATGTTTCGCGGACATTGTGATCGGTAATTAAAATGCCCATATTTTGAGCTTGCAGGTAATTGATTAGCGTTTGCAATTCTGAGACAGCAATGGGATCTATCCCAGCAAAAGGTTCATCTAAGAGTAAAAAGTTAGGACCTTTTTCTGCAACAGCTAGCGATCGCGCTAACTCAGTGCGCCGTCTTTCTCCGCCAGAGACGCGGCTCCCTTTTCTGGGGGCAATATTTTTCAATCGAAACTCTTTTAATAACGCCTGCAACCGTTGCTGCCCTTTCCAGGAAGAGTAACCATTTTCTTCAATCACCAAACGTAAATTATCAGCAATGCTCAAATGGCGAAAGATGCTGGATTGTTGGGGAAGATAACCAATTCCCAACCGCGATCGCTGATCAATGGTTAAACGGGTAATATTTTCTTCTCCCAGCCAAACACTGCCTTGATCAGGTTTAACTAATCCCGTGGCAATATAGAATGTGGTCGTTTTTCCGGCGCCATTGGGACCGAGCAATCCGACGATTTCTCCCGGAGAAACCATGAGGCTGACTTGACTGACAATGGTGGTTTTTCCGTAAGCCTTGTAAATATGTTTGAGAATTAAACTCACCAGCGGATTTACTCCCCAACTGGGACATTAATATCAGGTTGCGAGGAAGTGGTATTATTGTTGGATTGCGGAATTATGTAAGTGGATCTGACTTGTTGTTTCTCTTTGGGTTTGGCAATAAACTTGCCTTCCTCTAACAAATAAGTAACTTTTTCTGCCCGAATGCTATTTTCACCTTGTAAGACATAAACATCGCCTGTTAACACGAGACGACGTTCGCTGCGAAAATATTGGGCTTGAGCAGCAGTAGCTTGCAATTGCTGGGCAGGATAGTTGATTTGGACATTTCCTCTGGCTGTAATCACGCCTGTTTGCGAATTGGCTTCCTGAACATTGGAACGTATCGTCAATCGATTTTCCCCATTTTGATTGGAAGATTGAGCTAAGGAAGACTGGTAAGGCAGTATCATAACCCCTAACAGGGTTGCAGCAAGGAAGCCTTGCTTGAGCGCAGACAAAAATCGTTTCTCAGACATAGTAAAGTAATTGGTTGATAAGTCTTTTCCTAGGTTAACCCAAAGCTGAAGAAGCCCGAAAAAAGGTTAACCGTTTAATGGCGCGTTGTACCACATCGGAATATTTGCGTTCCCCGGTGATTATTTTCCCCATGGTTTGGCTGGCACTGGGAAGCTTTACCCCGAGACGGTATCCCAAGGCGGGAAACGAATAGAAGGTATCTGCCAGTCCTTGTGCCCATCTCATTTCTTTCCCCCATTCTTGGGCCATGGTTTGAGAATAGGTTTCCAGGGCATTGCTTTTTCCCTGTAATGCCTCGTCAATGGCTTGAGCCGCTTTTATGCCGCTAAACATTGAGGGACGGATCCCTTCTGCTGTAAAGGGATCAACGAGGCAAGCCGCTTCTCCTGCGAGTAAGGCGTTATGGGTGTGCAGTTTTTGATTGCCATTCCAGAGACTGATGGGATGACCCCAGTGTGGGGTATTGCTGAGATCAACTTGGAAAAGTTGGGCATAGTCGGCAAGAATCTTCCGTAAATTTTGCGCGCCTCGGTTGCTAAAGGCGGCAATTCCGAAAGAGTAACCGTCGGCTTTGGGAAAATTCCACAAATAGCCTCGATTAACCATGCCAAATTCAAAATGAATCCGTCGTTCCGTTTGATTCACTCACTATGGGAAATTCGGCTTCCAAGGCGCCGGCTAACATACGCTTGCGGTCTTTAAATCCCAGCCAGGTTGCGAGCGGCCCTTTGCCACCATCGGCAGCAATGAGATAGCGTCCCTTATAGTTGCCGCGACTTGTTTTGACAAGGATTTGTTCCGATTGTTGTTCAATTCCGGTAACCAGGGTACTATCTTTCAATTGGGCACCTTGTTGTTGCCCTTGTTGCACCAGGAAGCGATCAAAGACATCGCGCCGCACCATCCAAATTGGTTCTTGGGTATTTAGGGAGACTTCAAAGGGATCTTGTTTCTTCCAAGTGTAGCGGTTTACGGAAATTTTTAGAGAAATGGCGGGAGAAAAGTCAAAGTCGAACCATTGTTGGACAATTGGAGAAACGCCGCCGCCACAGGGCTTATAGCGGGGAAGGGTTTCTTTGTCCAGCATCAGAATTGAATAGCCGCCTTTGGCAAGATAATAGGCAGCACTAGCGCCTGCTGGACCAGTGCCAACGATAATGCAATCATAGTGTGGTGTGCTCATAGCTAACGTTTTGCGGTTTTCAGTTCTTCGAGGAGCGTTTGGGCAAGACAACGTTCCCTGGGATAGGAGTCGCGAATTGAGTCCGGCAGTTGCTCGGATCGCGCGATCGCGCTGTCAAAATGCTTCACCGCTTCGGCAACAAGCTCAATGCTTTGTTTTTCTTCTCCCAGTTGATACAAAATTTGTCCTTTTAGATAATGAATCTCCGGGTTATTGGGAGTCGTCTTCAGGGCTTTTTCTACTGCTGTTTGCGCTTTTTCATAGGTTTCTAGGTCGCGATAGGCAATGGCTAAGCCTCGATTGACTAAATAAGCGGGACGGGCATGGGTTTCCAAGCGCGCGATCGCGTTTTCTGGTTGAAAAAAGGGTAAATTAGCCGCTAAAAATAAATCTAAATAGCCTTTAATTAAGTTTAATTCTGGGTCATTGGGATTATGTTTCTCCGCTAAATCTAAATAATAAAAAACCGTTTGCAACTTGTTAAAAACGCTAAATGCGCCTTCGACTTCATACAAATAACTTCCTTCTAAAAAGTGACCGATTGCTAAATATAAATCACGTCGCAACGGATCGGTTTCACCAATTTCCTTAGCCTGGCAAAGGGGTTGATTGGCTGTCTTTTTTAAGGTATTCCAGTCTTTTTCAGTATAAGCAATTGCTCCTTTCAAGGCATAAGCTAGGGGATCAGCATCGGAATTAATTGTTTTTAAAAGGCGATTGGCTTGTTGATAATTTCCAGCTTGAAAAATGGCTTCAAATGCTGATTCTGTTGTGTCGCTAATGGGACGGAAATTCGTTTTACGAAACGGATCACCCGCGATCGCGCTTGGCATCTGGAAGCTAACAATAACACTAACTGTTGTCGCAATGGCACTTTGTTTTAAGATAGAAAATATCCTTTTCATAATTAGTCTCAATTATTTTATGAATGATCAATTAACTTTATGTTATACCTAAATAATTTAAGTTACCATCCAGCTGCCACACCAGATCCCATTTTAAAAGAGATTAATCTCCAACTGCCGCTTCAACAATTAGGACTCATTATTGGGCCTAGCGGTTCCGGAAAAAGTACACTTCTTGAAATATTGTCAGGATTGGCGGAACGAACCCAAGGGGAAATTCTGTGGAGGCACCAAACTTTAATGTCCTACAATCTGCAAGAATTAGCCGGGTTAGTGTTTCAGTTTCCCGAACGTCATTTTTGCGGCGGCACTCTCTTAGAGGAAGTCCGTTTTGGCCATCCCGAATTAAATCTAACCCAAGTCAAAGAAGCCTTAGCAGAAGTCGGTTTAGATCATCTTTCCCTTAATACATCTCCCAATGCCCTGAGCGGCGGACAACAAAGACGTTTGGCCCTGGCGGTGCAATTAATCCGCCAGCCCAATATTCTCATGTTAGATGAACCCACTGCTGGGTTAGATTGGTCAATGCGAAGCCAGTTAGTAAAATTATTGGCAAAATTGAAAAAACATTGGACCTTATTAGTGGTTACCCATGATGCCAAAGAATTAGTCTCGGTGGCTGATCAATGTTGGCGAATTCAGCAGGGAGAATTATCTCTTGTGGAACAGCTTCAATAATTGAAAACTGCTAACGTTGATAACATAGAATCTGCGAGCAACAAGTTAAATGCATGGGAAGCGAAACCATTACTCTCTTATCCAATCGAGAAATTGAAAAAATGCGAAGTGCAGGGCGTTTAGCCGCTGCCTTGCTGGATCATCTAGAAACCATGATTAAGCCCGGGGTAACCACCCTGGAACTCAATGATGAAGCGGAACGGTGGACCCAAGCCCACGGTGCCACCAGTGCCCCCTTAGGCTATCACGGTTTTCCCAAATCCATTTGTACCAGCGTCAATGAAGTGATCTGTCATGGCATTCCCAATGACAAGCAAGTTCTTAAAGAAGGGGATATCATGAACATTGACGTTACTCCTATTCTCGATGGCTATCATGGGGATACTTCCAGAATGTTTATTGTGGGCACCCCTTTCCCGGAAGCGAAAAAGTTAGTGGAAACCACCAAAGAATGTATGATGCGCGGCATTGCTGCGGTCAAGCCTGGAGGGAGGATTGGCGATATTGGGGCAGCGATTCAGGAATATGCCGAAGCCCAAGGATTTTCTGTGGTGCGCGACTTTGTGGGGCATGGCATTAATCGGGTGTTTCACACGACGCCGCAGATTCCCCATTATGGTACCAAAGGAAAAGGCAAACGCATTCGCCCCGGCATGGTGTTTACGGTGGAACCCATGATTAATGAAGGCACTCACGAGGCAAAAATTCTCTCCGATAAGTGGACAGCAGTGACCAAAGACGGCAAATTATCTGCCCAATTTGAACATACCATTGCAGTCACTAGAGAAGGGGTAGAAATTTTGACCCTACCCGAGAGGGAACGATGAATCATCCCGCCTCTGAGACAGGTAAAGGAAAAACCCTGTCTCCACCCAATGGCGCTGGCTAAGTGAGATTTAAGTCGGTTACTGCCCCCAAACTGCTGGAAGACACTAACTTGGCATACTTGGCCAAAACGCCGCACGGATAACGAGGGGCCGGGGCTTGCCAATTGGCCTGGCGCTGCGCCAACTCTTCATCGCTAACATGGAGATGAAGCGATCGCGCATAGGAATCAATGGTAATGGTATCTCCTTGTTGAACGAAGGCAATATTGCCGCCGGCAGCTGCTTCTGGGGCAACATGACCGACAACCATGCCATAGGTTCCTCCAGAGAAACGGCCATCGGTAATTAAACCCACCGAATCGCCTAAGCCAGCGCCGATAATGGCAGAGGTGGGGGCTAACATTTCCCGCATCCCAGGACCGCCTTTGGGCCCTTCGTAGCGAATCACCACGACATCGCCGGCTTGAATTTGCCCCGCGAGAATGGCATCCAAACAGTCTTCTTCCGAGTCAAATACTCGCGCCGGACCGGTAATTTTTGGAGTCTTGACGCCGCTGATTTTGGCAACTGCCCCTTCTGCGGCTAAATTGCCTTTTAAAATCGCCAGATGCCCTTGCGGATACATAGGATTATTCCAAGGGCGGATAATTTCTTGATCCGAGGCGGGTTCACTGGGAATATCTTCTAAAATTTCACTGATGGTTTTCCCAGTAATGGTTAAAGCATCGCCATGCAATAAATCATGGTCTAACAGCATTTTCATCACTTGGGGAATACCGCCCACTTGATGAAATTGGGTAATTACAAACCGACCGGAGGGTTTGAGGTCGCATAATACCGGCACGCGATCGCGAATGGTGGCAAAATCGTCTAAACTTAGATCAACACCGATACTATTGGCAATAGCAAGTAAATGCAGTACGGCATTGGTGGAACCGCCCACAGCCATGACCACCGAAATGGCATTTTCAAAGGCCTTGCGGGTTAAAATTTGACTGGGCAAAATCTGTTTGCGAATCGCTTCGGCTAAAACAAAGGCGGATTTTTCCGCGCTATCGCCTTTTTCCGCATCTTCCGCTGCCATGGTAGAAGAATAGGGCAAACTCATCCCCATTGCTTCAAAAGCCGAGGACATGGTATTGGCAGTAAACATGCCGCCGCAAGAGCCAGCACCGGGGCAGGCACGGCGTTCAATTTCTGTCAAGTGTTCTTCATCAATTTTACCGGCACTGTGTTGTCCCACCGCTTCAAACGCGCTGACAATAGTTAAGTCTTGTCCATTGTAATGCCCCGGTTTAATGGTGCCTCCATAGACAAAAATGGCCGGGATATTGAGGCGCGCGATCGCGATCATTGCTCCGGGCATATTTTTATCGCATCCCCCAATCGCTAGCACCCCATCCATACTTTGTCCGTTGCAAACGGTTTCGATGGAGTCGGCAATCACATCCCGGGAAACCAGAGAATACTTCATTCCTTCGGTTCCCATGGAAATGCCGTCGGAAATGGTAATCGTACCAAACATTTGGGGCATTGCACCGGCTTGTTTGAAGGCAGCTTCGGCGCGATAGGCCAAATCGTTAATCCCTATATTGCAGGGAGTAATGGTACTAAATCCATTGGCAAGTCCCACAATAGGCTTGTTGAAATCTTGATCCTCAAAGCCTACTGCCCGTAGCATTGCCCGATTCGGGGCTCGTTGTGTCCCTTGTGTAACTGCTTTGCTTCGTAAATTGTCTGACATGCTTGGTTCTCCTACATTCTTTTCTATTTTGACCTTCCTCAGGGGGATATGGAAAGAAATTCTCAGCGCTTTTTAAGGATTTATTCGGTGTTTATAGAAAGGCGCCGTAAAACCAAGCGTCTTTAGACCTTGGATATAAGGCGCGCCGGGCTGAAAGACTCGATATCTTGAACCCGGGCAAACCGATAA
>PXPI01000071.1:12217-13300 GCA_003021905.1 Cyanobacteria bacterium SW_9_44_58
TCGGGTCGGACAGAATCGTGTCAGACCTCAGTAGGGGCGACCCAAAAGGGCAGTGATTAGCTCAAGAATCCAACGCGCTGGCTTCCGTTGGAGCGTCAATTACTGATTGTGATGAAAGTAAAAGTAGAAACAAAAGTTTACTACTCCTCACGGACACTGTCATGTTCATTATCACTGCTGATGAAGTAACCTATTATGAGGCAATAGGTCGCAATCATTCATAAATAGAGCGTGTTTTGGCACTTGCCTGCAAACAGCGGCTATTTATTAAGGGGAAATCTTATTCCTATGAAATTGGAAACCGCCTTTGTCAATATGTGGGAACGTGGTTTCGGTTTTCCTCGCTTTAAGAAGAGGATGAGGTCGTTTGTATTTCCACAAGTTAAACCAGACATCATTCAAGGCAACACAATCACAAGTTGGGAAAAATTCGGTTTCGGAATTCTCGCCCGATTCCTAATGGTTTCATTCCAAAACAAGTTAGAGTCATCAAAAAGGCAAGCGGATACTATATTAGCGTTTGTTGCACTTGTGATGTCTCGGTTCCTGATGTTTCAGCTCACGGATATCCTATCGGTATTGACCTCGGTTTGGAAAAGTTCCTTGCAACTAGCGAGGGGGAACTTATTAAAGGTCATAAGTTCTTGAAGCAGTCCGAAGGCTGGCTGAAAGTGCTGCAACGAAAGCTCAAGAATCAGAAGAAAGGTTCCCGTCGCTGGAAGGAGGATTTTTTCTATAAGACTGCTCATCATCTGTGGATCAGGCAGGGATGATTTTCACAGAAGACCTAAACCTTAGGCGCTAGGACGTTCAGCATTAAGAAAAGCCTGTCTCGATACCTCGTGGGGTGCGTTTGTTGATATCCTCTCGTATATTTGTTGGAAACGAGGAGTCTATTTCGCCAAGGTTGACGCTAACGGTACAAGCCAAGTCTGCCCAGAATGCGGTGTCAACTGTGGCCAAAAGACCCTTTCCCAGCGAGTGCATCATTGTCCCGATTGTGGATTTGAAGGAGACAGAGATATCTCGGCAGCGATGGTTATTAAAAAACGAGGAGAAAGTAGCGTCGGGCAGACGCGAAAA
>PXPI01000072.1 GCA_003021905.1 Cyanobacteria bacterium SW_9_44_58
TTCCGAAAATCAATTGAATAAGGTTGCATGGACACGCTTATTTTAATCTACTGTCTTTCCTTCTCAGTGTACCTTATTGGTCTGAGAATTGCTATAAGCTTAGTCTGCATATTTTAGTCTGCATATTGAGTTGACAAGTTATTTAGAATACATTAAAATTCTAATTTTAGCAATTGCAATATTTTATTAGTAAATTGCAAAAAAGAAAGAGTTGCCCAAGCAACTCTCAAAAATCTGTGTAAGAAAAAAAAGGTATCTATGAGACAGTCTAACTTACTAGCAGGGGCTAGCTTGGCAACTGTTGTGTCGGTTTTTAGTGCCGCAACAGCCTATGCTCAAGCAACTCAAGTGACAGGAGTCAAAATTGAATCAACCCCAGAGGGAGTTAATCTCATTCTGGAAACGAGCGATCAACAAATTCCAAAGCAATTTCAAACCAGTTATGGTGAAACGATCGCGATCGATTTAATTAATACGCAACTCAATCTTCCCGAAGGAGAGCGTTTTCAACAAGATAATCCGGCACCGGGCATTGCTTCGGTTGAGGTGAACCAACGTTACAGCAACAGTGTCCGCATAACGATTACCGGTGAAAGCAAGGTTCCAGAAGTAGCAATTTCTAGTCAAAACAATCAGTTGGTTGTGGGCTTAAATCAAGCCTTTCCAAAAGCTTCCACGCCTTCTCAGCCTTCAGCTGAAACAGAACCGAGCGCTCCCACTAGCGGTAAACAAGACTCAGAGGTCATTGATTTAGTGGTTACGGCAACTCGTACTGAAGAACAAGAAGAAAAAGTCCCGCGATCGGTTACGGTGATTAATCGGGAAGAAATAGAACAACAAGCCAATCTTTCCCGCAACTTAAGCGATATTTTAGGGGAACTGGTTCCTGGATTTTCCCCCTCCACCCAAACCAATAGTATTTTTGGACAAACCTTAAGAGGACGCAATCCGCAAGTCTTAATTGATGGGGTTCCCCAAAGTACTAATCGCAATGTTCAACGGGATTTGCGCAACATTGATCCCGAAGCCATTGAACGCATCGAAATTGTGAGAGGTCCTAGTGCCATTTATGGCGACGGAGCAACCGGCGGTGTTGTCAACATTATTACGCGCAAGCCTACGGAGGAAACCGTCTCCAAAGCCAAGGTAGGAATTAATAGTTCCTTGACCCAAGTTGAGGATAGTATCGGGTTTGATACTCAGTATTCTTTAACTGGCAGCAACGGTAAATTGGATTATGTTTTCAGTGGGTCATTTGCCAGCACTGGTGCCTTTTTTGATGCCGACGGCGATCGCATTCCCCCAGATCCCCAAGGACAAGGCGGTGTATCAGAAACGGATACCTTTAATATTCTAGGCAAAATCGGTTATGAGTTTGATGACCAACAACGGTTGCAACTGAGTATTAATCATTTCAACGACCAACAGGATACAGATTTTGCTCGTGTTCGTAATCCCAGCGGTGACAAAGCCGAAGCCCGCGAGGGGTTGGAGTTGCCGGAACAGCCGGAAACGGAAAATACCGTCATTAATCTTAGCTACAGCCACGAGGATCTGTTTTTAGATAGTAAGGTTGATGCGCAACTCTATTATCGAGATTATCTAACCCGCTTTTCTCCTTTTGACTTACGGTTCCCTTCCTTTGGCAATAATATTGCTCAATCCCGGGTGGAATCAGAAAAATTCGGCGGCCGTTTAGACATCGAAACCCCTCTATCGAAGAATGATAATTTGAGTGTCTTATGGGGCGTTGATTTTATCGATGAAGATACATCCCAACCCGCAGATTTATTCGATAAAGATATTTTTGAAAGCAGCAATGGACTGCGATTTGTCAAAACGGGAGAAGGCATTCTTTCCCCACCAACCCAACAAAACAATTTAGGATTGTTTGCCCAATTAAGATGGGAACCCAGCGACCAGTGGGTAATTAATGGCGGGGTTCGCTATGAAAACATTGGTTTAGACGTTGATGACTTCACCACCCTTGCCGGCAATAATATAAACGGCGGCGAACTTGACTATGACGAGACTGTATTTAACTTAGGCGTTGTTCATAATATTTCTGATGAGTTCAATGCCTTTGCCAACTTTTCCCAAGGTTTTTCGGTAGCAGATGTTCCCCGTGCCTTGCGTACTGCTGCTGATGGTTCTAGCGTTGAAGAATTAAAACCGGAAGCAAAAACTGTAGATAACTATGAAATTGGTGTGCGAGGCAATTGGGATAATGTGCAAACTAAGTTGTCTGCCTTTTATAACTATTCGGAACTGGGAAGCACGTTTGACAACAATTTAAACATTATCCGCGCTCCGAAACGCATTTATGGCTTAGAAGCGTCCATTGATTCCCAAGTTTCAGACAATTGGGACTTAGGGGGATCGCTTACTTGGCTTGGCGGTGAAAATGACGGTGATGACGATGGAGATATTGATGATGCGCTTCCCAATACTGATATTCCACCTATTAAGTTAGCAGCATATGTGGAAAATCAAACCGCACCCGGTTGGCGGAATCGCTTCCAAGCCTTACTCTCTGGAAGTCGCGATCCTGATTGCGACGATTTTGCTTCTGGCTGTACAGAGGTTAATACTTACTTTACCGTTGATTGGATTAGCCGCATTCAAGCGGGAGAGGGAGAAATTCAAATTGCAGTGGAAAATCTTTTCAATGAAGAATTTTTCCCGATTATTTCCCAAGTCCAAGGCGTTGGAAACAAAAGGAGAGCAGCAGGGTGAGGAACAAGACTCAGCATTAATTATTCTTTGAGTTTTTAAGTTAAGCAAGTGGGGGAATTGATGCGTAATTACCCCCCACTGCTTTTTCTAAAAAATATACTTGCAAGTGCAAAAAATCTTTTAAGTTCAAACTTGCTGACAGTGCGATCGCGCCTTCCTAAAATTGATCGCGTTGCTTGTTTATTGCTTCCTTAAAATTAAAGCAGTGGGGCTTCGAAAATTCTAAAAGCGCCCATGACGCTATTCTAATTTAACGGTTACTCGAATCTTTCCAGCGCGGCCATTGGGAGAGTCAGTAAAACGACAACTGCGAGCCCAATCAAGGGCAACGCGATCCACTTTAGAGTTACCACTGGATTGAACAATGTTGGCAGCGGTAACAGAGCCGCTAGGACTCACTTTAATATTTACAAGCGGTTTCACATTTACTTCTTTGTCTAACTCAAGCTCGGGTTCAGGGCCACATCCCAATAGGTTTCCCCCTCCTGCCGGTAAGCGACCTGTGGTTGTTTTGGCTTGTTGTTGTTCTCCATCTTGATTATTGTGGTCATTCCTCGCAGTTCCCGATTTTCCTTGCCTTTGCTGATTTCCTTGACTGCCTGATGGGGCTTGATTGTTGTTGCTGCTCTGGCTGGGAGTTGCGTTATTTCCTTGCTTTTCTGTATTTTGGCTAGTTCCTTGATTGCTTGCAGTTTTTTGAGTTTCCGTTGGTCGTTGCTGGGAACTGCTATCCTCAGCATTTTCTGAGGAGGATTTGAGTTCACTATTGTCTGATAGAGGTTTCGGGGGAGGTCTTGAGGTGTCAGGTTCTGGCTTAGGCTTAGGTTGGGGTTTAGGTTCCGGTTCCGGTGGAGAAGAAATTTGAGGCTCTGGCTTTGGTTTTGGTTCTGGCTTAGGCTCAGGTTGGGGTTTAGGTTCCGGTTCCGGTGGAGAAGAAATTTGAGGCTCTGGCTTTGGTTCTGGTTCTGGCTTAGGCTCAGGTTGGGGCTTAGGTTCCGGTTCCGGTGGAGAAGAAATTTGAGGCTCTGGCTTTGGTTCTGGTTCTGGCTTAGGCTTAGGTTGGGGCTTAGGTTCCGGTTTCGGGGGAGAAGAAGTTTGAGGTTTTTGCTGAGGCTTGGGTTGAGGCTCTGGTTTTGGTTGAGCAGTTGCTTGGGGTTGTGGCTTCGGTTCTGGTTTAGGATTGCTTTGAAAAGACCTAACACTTCCCCCCTCCTGGGCTTGAGAAGAAGAGGAGCTAGAAGCGCTCGATGAACTGGCAGAGGATTGCTGACTTGCTTGAGATTCCTGTTTTGGCTTAGGTTGGGTGTCCGGTTTTGGTTCTGTTTTTGGGCTAGGTTGCTCTAAAACAATTAAATCGACCGGTTCTTTTTCTTCTTTAGAGGGTTGCTTAAGATTAACATGCCATGGCATCAGAGTAAGCCCGCCATGAAGTGCCAGGGAACTGAAAACACTGAATATCAGTAAGCGCCGGCGCGATTGCTGTTGCTGATCTCGTTGCTCAACGGAAAATTGAGATAGAGCCATACCCCTTTTTATTGATAATAGTTACAAACTTCTCACTATAGCTTAAAAAAATCTATTAGCAAAGTCAAGATGCTTATAGCATTTGCATACGGGAAACATGTTTTGCTTGAGCGAGCTTGAATATTTTTATATCAAGCCATTTAGCAATCAAATTATAAGGTAGGGGGTTGATTTTGGTGTCACAGTTGCTTATTATCTGATCTAAGTATTGCAAGTTCTAGCAATTTAGAGTGAATCATCCCCATTACCATGCTGGAAATTAATAATTTTTTCACGGCAGGAGGCCTTGTTAGTTATCCCTTACTCGCCTTCTCAATTATTTCTGTGGCTTTCATCATTGAACGGTTAGTCTTTTGGTTTCGCATTAATCGCCGTCAATCTAGGATAGTACGGGAAGTTTTGCAAATTTATCAAAACGATCCCCATTTAGCAATCCAACGTTTGCGCAATCATGGCGATTTACCCATGGCTCGGATTTTTCTTGAAGCCCTGGAATTAGAGCAACCCACCCCCGAAGAATTTCGCTTAGCCCTAGAGAGTGCCACCCAAGCGGAAATTCCTACCTTTAAGCGTGCTTCCACGGTATTTGAGACAATTATTAGCATTTCCCCCCTGCTGGGATTATTAGGGACAATTTTAGGACTGATTACCGCCTTTTCGAATTTACAAATTGGGGAAATTGGCGGAGAAAATACCACGGCAGTTACAGGGGGCATTAGTGAGGCTCTCGTTTCCACAGTAATGGGATTAGTGGTTGCCATCGTTACGCTTCTATTTGCGAATTTCTTCCGAGGGTTATATCAGCGACAATTAGCATTGATTCAAGAATATGGAGGTCAATTAGAACTGCTGTATCGCCGTCATTACGAACAACGAGGAGGAACCCCTAGCTATGCAAATTCCTGAGGAATCAGAACCAAATTTAGAAATTAATATTGTCCCCATGATTGATGTCATTTTCTCAATTTTGGCATTCTTTATTATCTCCACGTTATTTCTAACGCAATCGCAGGGATTACCCGTTGATTTACCGGAAGCAACCACTGCCCAACAACAATCAGAGACAGAAGTTACTGTCACCATTGAAGCCAATGGCGACCTTGCTCTCAATAAGGAGCCAATTTCTCTCAAACAATTAGTGACAGAAATCAAACAAATCAGTCAAAAGCATCAAGAAACAACGGTTATTGTTAAAGCAGACAAAGCTGTTGCTCATGGCGAGGTTGTTAGCGTCATGGATCAATTGCGACAGGTAGAAGGGGTAAAACTCGCGATCGCGACTGTTTCTCCCTCAAAATAATCTCTGTTCCAGAGAGGTGAATTACCGAAAATCACGGGTCTAAAGCCCATCCCTTTAGGGATTCCGTGATATAATAGAAGCGAGTAGGGACGGGCAGTCCCGAACAAGGCTCGCTGAGTGTCAAGAAGCATGGTTTAAATCGCAAGTGACTACTTCTACCTTGGATCCCATTTCTTCTAGGTACGGTAAAACAGCAGCGGGATGTTGACTGACATCAGAGGTGCAATGAATCTCAGATAAGTCTTTCTCACTCCCATAAGCAACCAAGTACACTGTTTTCGGTTTGCTATGAACAAGGTTGCCAGGGGAAATGGTGCAAGCCCACTCCGGCACCGACTGGTTTAACATTCCCTTGTCTTGGCGATTCGCAACTTGGGTCGCCGCATCCACTGGCGTTACAAAAGCGCCAATTTCGCGCCAGTTTTCCCCAAAAAATCCAGTATATCCGGGATTGGCAAAAGCAATGTGCGGCGACTGTTTGGGACCTAATCCTAAAAATGCCGAAGCGCATTGAAATCTGCTTAATAGGGAATCAAAGGCATGTAAGCGTTCATAGGCCGTAAAACAGTAGGAGGAAGGATATGGAGAATAAGGAAACAGGTGATTGCTTCTTTGAAAACCATTGGCTTCTAAGGCTTGGATGACAGGTGCCATATAATTGGCAAAAGAACGGGGATCGCTAGATTTTAAAGGACGGCCGGATTCCAAGTATTCATCAAGATTGACAATCGCCAAATGGCTAAAGTCCTGATTGCAGGATTGCAACTGTTCAATCAGCACTTGATAGGGGTTAATAAATGTATTGCCCGTGGGTAACAGGTGCATCGAACAGGGATGGCGTTGCAGTTGTTGGAATAATTGTTTTCCCATGTATCTGTTCAGTTCCTCAATTGATGCGAAACTAAGCTTTTTCATGATTGAATCCATCGTCAAGATGTTTTTGATGGTAAGGGAAATCAGGAGTTAACAATTGCTGTATGGCTTCCTGCAATTGGGAACTTAGAGATATGATTTCAATTTTGGCTTGACGAGATTGTTCTGTTTGATGCAGTTCGATTTTTAAATACGAGTCCGGTCGATAGGGAAGTCTTTCTGCCCATTCAATGGCAGTAATTCCTGGGGCTGCTTCTTGTCCTTCCCAATAGCTTTCGGGAAACAAATCAGCAATGGCATCAGAATTTTCTAAGCGATACAAATCAAGATGATACAGCGGAATACGACCTTCTCCATATTCATTAATCAGTGTAAATGTAGGACTAACAATGGGAGCGACAATCCCTAATCCTTCTCCTAATCCTTGCACAAACGTTGTTTTTCCTGCTCCCAATTCCCCATATAATAAAATGACGCTATTGGGAGGAAGAACCATGGCGAATTGTTTTCCCAATTCCTGAGTGGCATCAGCATCAGCTAGTGTAATTTCCCATAATGATTGATTCATAAACAAGCTGAATTATTTAGCGCGACTGTACCAATGCATAATGCTTTTTCCTAAGCGATCGGGATCATGTCGAACATAACCGGAATTGGGATCTTCAGACATAATGTGGGCTATGACTAAACGACGTTTTAAGTTGGCAATTTCTTCGCGATCCACATAAACGGGATGGGCATTTTCTTCAGCATAACGCTTTAAACTTTCTGGGCTAGGAGAACGACTGTGGGTTAATACAGCATCAAATAAAGGAGATTCTGAAATTTGATCTAAAGCCCGAATATGATCGGAAACAGTATAACCATCGGTTTCCCCGGGTTGCGTCATGATATTGCAAATATAGAGACTGGGGGTTTGGCTTCCTTGCAGGACTTCCCGAATTTCTGGGACGAGTAAATTGGGAATAACGCTCGTATAGAGACTTCCCGGCCCCATGAGAATTAAATCCGCCTCTTGAATTGCGCTGACTGCTGCTGGCAGGGCTGGGGGATTTTCAGGATAGCATCCGATATTGACAATTTTGCCGCCTGCCTCTGTAATTTGGGATTCTCCTTCAATAATTCGTCCATCGTCCATTTGCGCCCATAATTGAACATCCGCTAAGGTCGCCGGTAAGACTCGCCCTCTGACTGCTAATACTTTGGAACTCGCGGCAATTGCTTCTTCCAAATCTCCTGTCACGTTATTCATTGCTGATAGAAACAGGTTCCCAAAGCTATGGCCGCTTAATCCTTCCCCGCTATTGAATCGGTATTGAAATAATTCGGTAAGTAGTTTTTCTTCATCAGCAAGGGCGGCTAAACAGCTACGGATATCGCCAGGGGGCAACATGCCTTGTTCCCGGCGCAATCTGCCTGAAGAACCGCCGTCATCGGCAACGGTAACAATGGCTGTGATATTGGAACTATAGGCTTTCATGCCGCGCAACAGAGTAGATAGGCCAGTTCCGCCGCCAATGGCAACAATTTTTGGTCCTTTAACTAATTTTCGGTGAGTTGTCAGAACATCAATGAGTTCTTTATCTTGATCGGGATTCAGAACTTCGGTGATCGAACCAACAGTGCGCGATTGTCCCCAAAAGATTAGGAATAATCCCACCGCGATCGCGATCGGACCGGAAATATAATTGGGAATAATATCAGCAATTCTTTCTAAAATTGCTGATGTAAATTCCATCAAATAAAAAACCGGTGTCAGATCTGCCCAAATTGCTACTCCCATGCTGGTTAAAACAATACCAATGACACTAATTAATAACCAGCGTTTAATAAAAATCCCCGGTGCCAGCCACATAAACCAACGATTGATACGACCTATCCGAGAATTTCTAGGGGGAGTTGATTTTGGATACTGTCTTGGCTTGAGCTGACGACGTACCCGTTTAAATAGACCCGTTGCCATAATCACTTCCTCACAACACACGATCCAGAAATGGGGATCCCTTATCCGTTATTATAAAAATACTTTATCAAGAAATTATCTTGCGTTCTGAGAAGATACTCACCTTCGCGCCGCCCCATCATCATCTTTGATTTAATGGGAGAGCGTCAACAGTCTAAAATGTTTCCTTTTTCAGGATTGTACCTGTCTTTAGCAAGTTGGTAGCCTGCTCAGAAGACAATTTGCCATTGACAGGATTAAGTTGACCTATTGATGAGGTTGAGCGATTTCCATTTCCTCGGAAGAAGGAGGCAATAACTGTTTGGAAGAAGGACGGAACTTGTCGGTTTCGCGGAGGCGTTGGCTTAAAAAGCGGCAGATTTCCAAAATGATATGGGGACGTTGGCTGATAACACTGATAAAGCGGCTCTTCTCTAATTTTAATAGCGTGCAGTCTTGGAGCGCGATCGCGCTTTCCCAATGCGGGGCTTCATCAAACAGGGCAACTTCACCGAAATATTCACCAACCGAGAGATGGCGAAAATCTTCTTGTTTCCCGTGAAACTCTTTCACAATGCGGACACTGCCTTCAGCAATAATATAAAGGTGAGTGCCCCAACTCCCTTCAGTAAAGATGGTTTGACCGGCTAATACCTGTTCTTGTTCTAATGCCTTGTCGATTAAGAGCAATTCTTCTAACGACAAGTTTTTAAACAGAGCAACTTTTTTCAGAAGAAGTAAACGATTCATAAGCACATTCTGTAGGGATGGACGATGGAGGATGGGCAGGAAAAGTTGTTGAGCCGTATTTTTAACCAGGGGATCGGGATCTCTCATTAAGGCAAACGGAACCGTTGCCATCACAATCAATGCTCCAACCCGAATCCAGCGATCGCGCGCTTCTAAAGCTTCTAATAGAAGTTTATATCCTTTTGATCGCAACCAAGCTGGCGACGTGGTACGAGAACGCCCATTAGCAGATAAAGGCTGGGATGGTTGACCCATTTGTTCTAAAATCGGCATCAACGGCAGGGCAAAGCGCCGATGAGGCAAGGTGGCAAGAACTTCTACTGCATTGGCGACTTCCCGCGGATTCGTTGAATTAAAGGCACGGCTGACAATGTTCACGGTACGGGAATGCCCCAAACAAGAGAGAATACATAATACTTTCTGGACCACCCGATTGTGATAATCGGAAATGGCAATCATCAACGGCTGCCAGTTCGGATCGGTTTTTGGGATTTGCTTTTGCCAGGCTTGGGTTTTATTGAGTTCTCGAAAATCGGGGGCAAGGTACTCTAATAAAATATCGCTGGCTTTTTGGCTTCTTACTTGCGTTACAGCAGTAATTGCGGCATTGACCACTTCCGGATTGGGGGAGGCAAGGCTATCCTGGGCTAAGGCAAGACCTTGTTCCCCATAAGAGGCTAAGACGTTCGCCGCTTGTTGACGAACCTTGGGATCGCTATCCCCTAACCCCATTCTCACATAATGAAGCATCCCTTGACAACGAGTTTCCCCCAACACCTGAAAACCGGCTGCTCGCACCTGCGGGTCGGGATGTTGCAGTTCTGCAATCGCGATCTCTGTGGCTTCAATGTCGTTGTGTTTGGCAATTTTCGCCAAGGCAGCTAATCCTTCTTGTTTCAGGGAAGGGGTATCATTTTTGATAATCGGTTTCAGCAGATGCAGAAAATTGCGATTGCCTGTTTTTGCAATGACTCGGGCAAGGGAAATGGCAGCCTTTTCTTCCAAGGAGACTTCCAAACTTCCTGGGTCAGTTTCTCGATTTTGGCATCGGGAACCTGATCTGACATTTTGACTGCCAGGGCTGCCAATAGCCGCACTTTCTGGCTTTCATCGCTTAGCAATTCCCGGAGTTTTGAGGTAGCAATCGAGTCTTGATTGGCTGTTAATACTTCTAAAGCCGTGGTTTTCAAGGCAACGCGATCGCTGTCTAGAAATTCTCGAAATTTGGCTAAGCTTTCACTGTCAGCATCGCCGCCAAATACATCTACTACTGCCGAACGAATACTGGCATCATTCCCGTTTTCTTCCAATAAGACTTTGACTTCCGGCAAAAACTGACTGGGTTTCCCTAACCGACGGGCTAATTCTAATCCTTTCACTTTCGTATAAGGATCGCCGTTGATAATTAAGTCTTGAATCGCGGAACTGGATCCAGCGGGAAGTTGGGCTCGATAATTAAAATCGTCTAATTCCAGGGTATTGGAGCGAATCATGTCTTCTAATCCTTTGGCATACAGCCTCCCCATGGGCAATCGCGCTAGCAAGGCAATTGCCGTTAAGGCAATGGCAATCCAAGCAATTTCCCTGGCACTGAGAAAGGATTGAGCCACCAGCAACGAGATTCCGGCAATGGTTAATCCCACAGCGTAAAAGATGCCATCGGTTAAGGTTCGCACTCGTCCTGAAAATTCCGGGGGAATGGCATTATAATTGAGTTGGTGGACAGGAATTGCTAACCCTTTATTGAGAGAATCGCCATTAATATTGACCGCGATCGCGCTTTTTAAGTCTCCTCGCAGCGCAAATCCCAGCAACGCCGCCAGGGTAACCATGGGATAAGCAACATTCATCCGTGCTACCCCTAACCAACGAAGAAGGGGGCGCGTAATGCAGAATAAAGTAACAATTTGAATGGTACTCGTAGCAATGCGGACATTTCCCAAAAAGCTTGTTAATTCGGAGTCTGTAAAATTGCTAGCATAGGTGCTGAACCATAAAAACTCCGACATAACATAGATCAGAATGAATAAAACACTGCTGCTAGCCAGGTAAAATACCAAGGGGTAGCGTTGCACTAACTCGGGAAAGGTTTTTAAAGATTCAATTAATCCGACCTTTTTCTTAGCATAATTACTTTCTAAGCGCGGTTGAGAATTTTCCAGATAAATAATCTGTGCAATGCCAATTCCTAAAATAGCAATGACACAAATCATTAATTCCTGATTATTGAAAAACTGGGCAAAAAGCGTTGTTAACGCGCCTCCCAACAACATTCCTACTGCTTGTGCAATCCCAAAAAAAGGAGCATAACGCTTATATTCCAAAGTTGTAAAATAGTCAGTGATGAGGTTGGGATAAAGAATATTTAAATTTAAATCAAACTGAAAAAACGCCGCAATACTAATGATAAAATAAAGGGCTAAAATATCGAGATCCAGCAATATACAAAAAACGAAAAATAAAAGAACAAAAATAACCAGCGTATATTGAAATAGTCGCGTCCGACTAAAGCGATCAATAACTTGCGAGACCTCTCCATAGGCGAGGATTGAAAATAATCCTAGAAAAATAAAACATAATGGAAGATATTCTGCCCCAGCGTTGCTTAGAAACAACGAGTTGGCAATATTCATGGCCATGATGCTATAGGTTAGCATCGTTACCGCCAATAACAAAAATTGGGTTAGACGGTTAACTTTCCAAGTCGATAAATTGAAGCGTTGTTCCACAAACTGATTGATCATTGAAGGCTAGAATTGTCTAGAGGGTAGCAGCAAATAAGAGACTGTTCCTAAAGAAAATATAAAGAAGAGGCGCGATCGTTGATAACAAGGGTCAAACTTGAAATAGATGCAACGATTCGCTATTAAAATGA
>PXPI01000073.1 GCA_003021905.1 Cyanobacteria bacterium SW_9_44_58
GCTATCCTCCTATGGTTAGTTCAGAAGAACTAATTAAGAGGGAGCGATGAAGCGTCAGAAACCACAAGCTCAACTTGCTTTGGCTTGTGCGTAGTTCATTTTTCAATTCGCTGTTAGGCGCGATAAGCTTTTGGCAACATCCAAAGGCGTGATCGCGCTTATCAATAGTCTATGTTGCTTTCTTTCCATGAAAAATAAGGATTAATTGCTCTTAACCTAGTCCCAAATCGGGTCTAGGTTAAGAGCAAAGCCAGGGAGGACATTTTCTCCACTAAGAGATTTCGGATTTTGCAGGATCTCGACTGCTTTTCCTTGACGATAAACTTCTACCTTGCGGGCTTTAGGCTCGATTAGCACAGCATCAT
Source organism: Cyanobacteria bacterium SW_9_44_58 (assembly GCA_003021905.1). Lineage (GTDB taxonomy): Bacteria > Cyanobacteriota > Cyanobacteriia > Cyanobacteriales > Rubidibacteraceae > Halothece. The sequence continues at coordinate 366 of PXPI01000073.1, forward strand.
GCCCTGACAATGACAACCTTGTATTAGTGTCCCAAACTAGCTTCTGAAGTATAAGTGAACTACCTCTCTCAAATCAAAGATTGTAAGAGAGGCTTCCTACCCAATCAGGCGCTTTCTCCAACCGAAGAAGTAGAAAGTCTTACCCCAAGGCGATAGGCTATCCCCCGCGTCCCACAGGTTCAAAATACTTTTGATCTCCCTTCCATAAACACTATCTGGTTTAGCAGGAATTGGGGCTATCAGAAAAAAAAAAACTGATAGGTGACATCTAGCGTTTTTACTTTCCAACGGCGAAGATTCGCGTGCCACGGCTAGTCTTTATTTTTCCGTTTAATTTAATTATACCGCAAATGGGCTGATTCATCTACCGACTAAATTAAAATTGTAGTCGTAGGATTCTCAGCCCGTTTGCTAAATTGCACATGATCCAACCTTTGGTTAAGATTGATTGTCAACAGCATCAGTTTGATGGCATTGAGGCCATTATTTTTGATAAAGACGGGACATTAGCAGATTCAGAAAAGTTTTTGCGGGAATTAGGGCAAAAACGGGCGCGTTTGCTAGATGCGAAAATTCCTGGTCTTGGCGGCCCGCTGCTTATGGCGTTTGGTATTGAACAAGATACTCTCAATCCCGTTGGACTAATGGCTGTGGGCAGCCGCTATGAAAATGAAATTGCTGCTGCGGCTTATGTGGCAGAAACAGGATGGGGCTGGTTAGAAGCGATCGCGATCGCGCAGGCAGCGTTTAGTGAAGCAGACGAGCATTTTACTGCCCATGCCGACACTTCTCCCCTATTCACCGGATGTTTAGAACAGTTGCAAACCTTTGCTGAAGCTGGGTTTAAATTAGCCATTCTCTCGGCAGACACCCAAGCCGGGGTAGAAGACTTTATTCAACGGCATAATCTTTCTCCCTATATCCAGTTGGCACAAGGAGTCACTTCCGCAGGATTCACCAAACCGGATCCTCAATTCTTTTTACAAACTTGCCAGCAGTTAGGAGTACCACCCTCTAAGGCATTAATGGTGGGAGATGCGCCAGGCGATATCCAAATGGCAAAACAAGCTGGTGCTGCCGGTGCCATTGGCATTTGTTGGAAATCCTCCAAAACGATTCATTTAGAAGAGGCTGACTGCGCGATCGCGCAACTGGATGAGTTAAACCTCTCAGAAAATTTTGATTAAAATATGACTCATGACGCGCAATCTGATATAGTAGCTATGAACGAGTGAATTAAAAAACGTAAAGAACACGTTGAAGCAGTAACCTGTATGATGGCAACCGATGGTTGTTGTCCGTCCATAGAGGTTGCTCATAAACAGTAAACGTTAGATAGTAGGAGAAAAAACCAGCTTGTCTAGTAAATATATATTTAGTTCTGAATCGGTAACAGAAGGTCACCCTGATAAAGTTTGCGACCAAATTTCCGATAGCATTCTCGACGCATTGCTCACTGGAGACGATCAAAGCCGTGTTGCTGCCGAAGTAGTCGTTAACACGGGCTTAGTGCTGGTAACAGGAGAAATTACCTCCAAAACCAATGTCAACTTTGTAAACTTGGTTCGCGACAAAATTAAAGAAATTGGCTATACCGATGCCGATAACGGCTTCTCTGCTGATAGCTGTTCCGTATTAATTGCTTTAGACGAACAATCGCCTGACATTTCCCAGGGCGTTAGCAGCGCTCAAGAAAACCGCAATCTCAGCGATGACGAACTCGATCAAATCGGTGCCGGCGACCAAGGCTTAATGTTTGGGTTTGCTTGCAATGAAACCCCAGAATTAATGCCGTTGCCCATGAGTTTGTCTCACCGGCTGACACGCCGTCTTGCCCAAGTCCGCAAAGAAGGGATTCTTCAGTATCTTCGCCCTGACGGCAAAAGCCAAGTTAGTGTTGCTTACGAAAATGGCAAGCCGGTTCGCATCGACACCATCTTGCTTTCCACGCAACATGATCCGGAAGTGGCAGGCAGTACTGACGAAAAAACTGTCCACGACAAAATCAAACAAGACCTCTGGAAGCACGTTGTTCTTCCCATCTTTGAAGACATCGACATTAAACCTGATGACAATACCACCTATCTGGTCAACCCGACAGGCAAGTTTGTCGTTGGCGGTCCCCAAGGGGATGCCGGCTTAACCGGACGGAAAATTATCGTTGACACCTACGGCGGTTATTCTCGCCATGGCGGCGGTGCTTTCTCCGGTAAGGATCCAACAAAAGTTGACCGAAGTGCTGCTTATGCAAGCCGTTATGTAGCGAAAAACATCGTTGCTGCCGGTTTAGCAAAAAAATGCGAAGTCCAACTCAGCTATGCCATTGGGGTAGCCCGTCCCACTAGCGTGTTCGTGGATACCTTTGGCACTGGCAAAGTTGATGAAGACAAGTTGCTAGAAGTAATTCGCAACAATTTTGAACTTCGTCCGGCAGGAATTATTCAAGACTTTGACTTACAACGCCTTCCCTCTCAACGGGGCGGACGTTTCTATCAAGATACAGCAGCCTATGGTCACTTTGGACGACCTGACCTCGATTTGCCTTGGGAACGCACCGATAAGATCGATGTGCTTAAACAAGCACTCAAGGAAGTTGCTACTGTCTAGATTGCCTTAACTTCTGTTTTTGATTTTCCCGACCCCCCAACTTTTAATGGGGGGCTTTTTCAGATCTAGCGTTTCTTAGTCGGTGGAGATAACTCAGCTTAAAAATGTAGCAAAGCTCAGGACAAATATTGCTTAATTAAAATTGCTTGTTGGAAAAAAAATTGAAATTTGGCGCGCCAATTTAGATATTGATTGTGAGATTGAATCCCAATATTGGTCGGTTCTTAATTTAGCAGAAAAGGAACGGGCAAACCGTTTTGTCAAACAACAAGATCAAACTCGTTTTATTGCAGGGCGCGGCATTCTGCGATATCTTCTTAGCAAGTATCTGGATTTAACGCCACAAGCCATTCAGTTTGACTATCTCCCTCAGGGAAAACCAGTGTTAGACAGTGATCATGGTTTCCCAAACTTGCAATTTAATGTCTCTCATTGTCATTATTTAGCCCTATACGCTTTTACTGACTCGGCTGAGGGCATTGGCATTGATGTTGAATTGCTTCGTTCCTTGCCTGAGGCTATATCCCTTGCGCAACGCTTTTTTACGAAAAACGAGGCGAGCTATCTTGCGTCTGTGCCGTCACAGCAACAGGAAGCAATGTTTTTTCAATTTTGGACTGCGAAAGAGGCATATTTGAAGGCGACTGGCGAAGGATTAGCAGGATTGCAAACTATCGAAATTGCAGTGTCAGAAAGGAACACTAATCAATTTGAGATAGTCAAGGGCAACCCCAGGATGCAAATATATTGTTTTATGCCAGAAGAAAACAGTATTGCTGCTGTGGCTAGTTTGGGGAATAATAATGATTTAAATCGAGGGAAAAAAATCGATCAAGGGACTGATACATCCAATAAATGGACAGTTGCGGATTGCTGCTTAAATGCTGAAACCCTAGAGAAAAAGCTAGTTTTTCGTAACTGGGATGAATAAAAAAGTCCCCTAACACTTGGAATGAGGGGACAATATTTTCAATGTTTGAATGCGACAACAATTCTACAACAAATACACTAAACCAAATAGAATCACCCAAACCACATCAACAAAGTGCCAATAGAGTTCTGATGCTTCCACGCCAAAATGTTTTTCGCTGGTATAGTGGCCTTGACGGGTTGAGCGTTGCAGAACAAATAAAATCAGCAACAAGCCAACTGTCACGTGTAATCCGTGAAATCCAGTGAGAACATAGAAGCAACTGGTAAATAAATTGGTTGTCAAACCAAATTCTAGATTCGCGTACTCGTACAGTTGTCCGCCGAGGAAAATTGCCCCCATAAGGGCAGTTAAGCCAAACCAAAACTGTAATCCTGAAACATCATTCTTTTTAATGGCACTTTGTCCCCGGTGCATAACAAAGCTGCTTGAAATCAGAATAATGGAGTTAACCCCAGGGAGAAGCAGTTCTAATTTCGGTGTGCCTTCTGGCGGCCACTGGGGCATCACAGAAGCATAAATGAGATAAGCAGAGAATAAACCAAGAAAAATCATACTCTCTGCCACCAAAAACAGGACAACACCAAACATCCGCAAATCAGGATGTTCCTCTTCCTGGGCAGCGGCTTCGGTTTGGGAATAATTCAGGGTTTGCGACTCATCAACAGTTGAACCTTGCATTGATCTTTCCTTTTATATAAATTTCCACTAACTCATGTCCGCTTTCACATCCGAAAGCAATTCTTGCACTGACTGGTCGTTTTCCTCAGAAACATCAACACCATAATCATAGGGACCAGACCACAGCACGGGTTCTTCTTCAAAGTTTTCAATTAGCGGAGGAGAAGCAGTTTGCCATTCTAAAGTCAAAGCTTTCCAAGGATTGGCTCCGGCTTTTTTTCCTTTTAAGACAGACCAAACCAAATTAATCAGAAAGGGAAAAGTGGAAACAGCGAGAATATAAGACCCGATAGTACAGATAATATTGAGGGTTTGGAATTCGGCATCATAAATGGCAATGCGTCGGTTCATGCCTTCCAACCCTAACTGATGCATGGGGAGGAATGTCAGATTTAAACCAATAAAGGTCAAGACAAAGTGAATTCTTCCCCAAGTTTCATTGAGATATTTCCCTGTCATTTTCGGGAACCAGTGATAAATGGCCGCAAACAGTCCTAAGACGCTGCCGCCAAATAGAACATAGTGCAGGTGGGCCACAATGAAATAGCTGTCGTGGACGTGAATATCAAAGGGAACGGAAGCTAACATGACGCCGCTTAAACCGCCGATGAGGAAAGCGGAAACAAAGCCCATCCCGAATAGCATGGCACTGTTGAGGCGAATCTTACCGCCCCAAATTGTGGCACACCAACCAAAGACTTTAATGCCGGTGGGAACGGCAATAATCATCGTGGTTGCCATAAAGAACATTCTTAGCCAGCCGGGGGTGCCGCTGCTGAACATATGGTGCGCCCAGACGATTAATCCCAGAAAGCTAATGGCAAGACTGGAAAACGCGATCGCGCGATAGCCAAAAATGGGTTTGCGGGCATGAACCGGCAGAATTTCTGAAATAGCGCCAAAAAACGGCAGAATCATAATATAAACTGCCGGATGGGAATAAAACCAAAACATGTGTTGATACACAATGGGATCGCCGCCCCCAGTGGGGTCAAAGAAACTGGTATCCACAATCAAGTCAAAGGACAGCATAATCAAGGCTGCTGCCAACACAGGGGTACTAATCAAAATCATGGCCGCAGTGGCTAGCATCGACCAGCAAAATAGGGGCAAATCAAAAAAGCCCATTTCTGGCATCCGCATTTTGAGAATCGTCGCCAGAAAGTTTATGGCCCCCAAAATCGAGGAGGTTCCCAAAATTAAAATACTGAGAATCCAAATTTCCTCCCCGGCTTTGCCAGTCATCAAACTGAGAGGGGGATAGGACGTCCAACCCGCTTGCGGCGCCCCCACAAAGAAACTTGCCATTAACAGCAAGCCTCCTGGGGGAATCATCCAAAAGGCCACCGCATTCAAACGGGGAAACGCCATATCTTTTGCCCCAATCATCAAGGGAATTAAATAGTTTGCTAAGCCAGCCCCTGCCGGAACAATCCAGAGGAAAATCATGACTGTTCCATGAACCGTAAACATTTGGTTATACAGTTCTGGGCTGACAAAATCCGATTCCGGCGTGGCCAACTCAGTGCGAATGCCGGCAGCTAAGGCACCGCCAATGAGATAAAAGATAAAAGATGTCACGAGATATTGAATCCCGATTACCTTATGGTCGGTGTTAAAGGTAAAGTAATCGGTCCAAGTTCGTTTTTCTTCCTGTTCACTTAGAGACGTTTCTGCTGAAGTTGTCATAGGTTTCGATTCTCTCTCGCTTCCAATTTAGTGAGTATGAGGGGGCAGTTGTTCTAAGGTTTGTTGGTTCACCCCAATTTCTTCAGCGTAAGCGTTTAAAGGATCCGTTTGTCCAACGGCAACTGCATCCTCTAAAGATTGAGATTGGGCGACTTGTTGCTGATCAATCCAACTTTGATACGCTTGTTGGCTTTCGACAATTAACTGGGTTTTCATTGCCCCATGATAAGGACCGCACAGTTCCGCGCAAATTATCGGATATTCGCCAGTGCGTTGCGGGGTAAAACTAATTTGTGCTTCTCGACCTGGAACTGCATCTTGTTTTACGCGTAATTGCGGTACCCAAAAGGCATGAATGACATCGCCGGCAGTAATTTTGAGTCGAACGGGTTGTCCCACCGGAACATGCAATTCTCCTGAAACAACCCCGCTTTCGCCATAGGTAAACAAGAAGGCATATTGAATGGCATTAACATCCACCGATAAGGGGGTGAGATTCTTACTCCGATTGGCAGGGGACTCTCCCAGGCCCAGAGCCAGATAGTCTGAAACAGAGGCAATCAACCCTTCTAGACCTTGGTTGGAATTGGTTTTCTCTGCCACCTGTTGAGGCCCTGAGTCTCTGGAGGCTTCCGGGTCTAAGCCGCCCATGGCGTTATACACATCAAAGCTGTAGATGGAAATAATCAAGACAATGACAGTGGGAATTGCCGTCCAGACAATTTCTATAAGAACATTCCCCTCCACTGGAGGTCCATCTGTTTCATCCCCCGGCTTTTTTCGAAAGCGAATCGCCGAATAAATCAGGACGCCCTCGATGAGTAAAAATAAGCCGGTGGCAACAGTCATCATTAATTGGAAAATGCCATCTACCGCTTCGGCTTCGGGAGAAGCTGCCACTGGGAGTAAAGCATTGCTTTGACCATACCAAAGGCTGATGATCGCGATCGCGATGGCGATGGAAATAATTGTAAGTTTGTTAGCAGTAGTCACGGCGTTTTTGTGGTTGATTCTCTACTCGTTTTCCGCTTAACAAGCGATTTCTTATGATTTTCGGCAGTTGCTAGCTATCGCAATCGACAGGCAAGCGGTTGGAATTTCCTTTTTAACTGCGCTTTAGCATGATTATCCCTGATCTACGGTAAAACAAATGCTCAAAAAATTCAGCAGAATGGACCAATTTTCAACTTTTTTTTAGGTTTTTTTTAGAATTGCAATGAATCTAAACATTTAATCGGCAATCAATGTAAAGAAATATCAAAGGGGAAGCCGCCTACGCTGAAGAATCTCGAAAACAATGGAAGTAAGCCTCAAAGATAATTACAGTAGTAATTGAGTCAAGAAAATAACAGTTTTGCCAGTGCTAAGTTAAGGATGAGCTTATACTTAGCATTTGATCAAATTTTTATAATCTTTAGGGGTTATGACAGAATCCGTTCTTCACCATCAACTTAATTCTTCATCAGCCGAATTAGCCGTACAACAACGGGTGCGACGGTTAATCTGGAAAATTGCTGCTGCCACGTTTATTTTAATGGCCATTGGCAGTGCCACTCGGGTTATGGATGCGGGACTTGCTTGCCCAGACTGGCCGTTGTGCTATGGTCAGGTGGTTCCTTCTGAACAAATGAACTTTCAAGTGTTTCTGGAGTGGTTTCACCGTCTTGATGCTGCTGTGATTGGCTTAAGTACCCTAGGATTAGTTGGTTTGTGTGGATGGTTTCGACGTGAATTGCCGCGCTGGTTGCCCTGGATATCGTTATTGGCACTGGTTCTGGTAATTGTTCAAGGGATCTTGGGCGGTTTAACAGTAACAGAATTGCTACGTTTTGACATCGTAACTGCTCATTTGGGAACAGCGTTGCTGTTTTTCTGTTTATTAATTGGTATGGGAACAGCACTGTTACCCTATCAAGGGACAACTACTGCGAGAAAACTCCCTTGGTTAGGCGGCCTTGCTGTGGGGTTAGTCTATTTGCAAAGTTTGTTGGGGGGATTGGTTGCTTCTCGTTGGGCGGTTAATCAGTGTTACGCCGGGTTTGAATTGTGTTCAGTGATGAATAGCCATTTATTAGGAGTTGTTCCTGCTAGTTTAGGAACTCTGACAGTGGTGATTTTCTCTTGGCGTACCCCGGCACTGCATCCTGCGCTTCGTAAGCTGGCCAATATCTCAGGGGTCTTACTCATTCTACAAATTTTAGTGGGATTTGCAACCTTCCATTTACGGTTGCAAGTAGAACCTCTGACAGTAACCCATCAAGCAGTTGGGGCCGCGTTGTTGGGAGGATTAGTCGCCTATACCGTTTTAGCCGTGCGTGACCGACGGTCGGAAATTCCCCCTTCTCAACCTGCCTAAGGGCAAGTTTGATTACTATCTGAATTGTTTGTTGAATTTTCAAGGAATGAACCCATGACTGGGACTAGTATTTCTCCTCGTAACGAAACCTTTTTACAAGTTGTTCAAAGTTATTGCCAACTGACGAAACCGCGAATTATTCCGCTGTTACTGTTTACCACTACAGCAGCAATGTGGTTGGCAGGAGAAGGACGCGTTGATCCTATTAATGTCTTAATCACTCTCGCAGGAGGAACTTTCGCCGCTGCTTCCGCCCAAACGCTCAATTGTATTTACGATAAAGATATCGACTACGATATGGAACGGACCAGGAAACGTCCGATTCCCTCTGGGCGGGTGCAACCGCAACATGCATTGCTGTTTGCCATTGTCTTGGCGGTACTTTCTTTTAGTCTCTTAGCTGGGTTTGTGAATCTTTTAAGCGCCTTGCTTGCCCTGTCTGGAATTTTTGTTTATATGCTGGTTTATACCCATTGGTTAAAACGGCATAGCACTCAAAATATTGTCATTGGCGGTTCAGCGGGGGCAATTCCTACCTTAGTGGGTTGGGCCGCCGTAACTGGAGAATTAAGTTGGACGGCTTGGCTATTATTTGCCATTGTCTTTTTCTGGACCCCTCCCCATTTTTGGGCGTTAGCGATGATGATTCGGGATGATTATGAACAAGTGAATGTGCCCATGCTGCCAGTGGTCAAGGGGGTTGAAAATACTGCTGTGCAGGTATTTGCCTATACCCTGTTTGTGGTTCCCTTAACCTTTGCCTTGATTTATCCCTTAGGGAAATCGGGATGGATTTATGGCGGATTTGCCGCAGTTTTAGGCGCCGTTTTCATTACAAAAGCCTGGGAATTGCAACAATCCCCAGAAGAGAAAGCAAAAGCGCGATCGCTGTTTAAATATTCCATTCTCTACATGATGCTGTTATGCACCGGCATGGTCATTGATAGCTTACCAGGGACTCAGCAAATGATTGCTTTCGTTACTGATGCTATTGCTTATCTTTAATGCCTCATGGCGTCCACTTCCTTATTTGTGGACGCTTTCATTACGATCCCGACCAACTCACCCACTGATGAGAAATGCCGCACTCAGTCGCCGCCTGCTGTAATTCGATATCTCCAATATTTGCGCCAGTCAGCACTGCTCCGCTTAATTCGGCATCTGTTAGAATTGCACCGCTGAGGTCAGCGTTTGATAAATCGGCACCTCGCAAGTCAGCGCCATTTAAATTCGCTCTTCCCAGTTTGGCACCGACTAAACTCGCTCCGATCAAGTTAACTTGCGTCAGATTAACACTCCGCAGATCAGCGCGATTGAGGTCAGCATTGGTTAAATTAGCGCAACTGAGGTTACTCCCAGACAATGTTGCTTCGCTTAAATCAGCATTGCTTAAGTCAGCCTCACTAAGGTCAACTTCTTCGAGATAAGTTGCCCTTAAATTGGCTTGGTGTAAGTTAACGCTGTGGAAGATTTGTTCTCCTTGCGCTTTCCGAGATAGTAGTTGAATAGCATTCATCGGATTTAATGAGCTAATAGATTTTTGATTGGCTAGATAGGTAATCGCGTCTTGAATCGCTTTTTGTGTTGAACTGGAAAAATCGCTCCCTTTTTGGGAATTCACCGCTGGGATAAGAATCCAAAAAGCATTGGGCTTGTGATGGTAAATTGATTCTATGAAAGATAGTAGAGAATAGGGGGGTTCTGAATGATTTCTTTCCATTTTTTGCCTTTTGCAATCAGGAAGAAAATGTTTTACAATGATTTCCGGTTTCATATTTTCAAATAAGAAATAAGAGCTGATAAAAATCACTGTTTTTGCTTGAACTATGAAAGAAGCGAGACTGGGCGTAAGCTCTTGAACGCTGATAGCCTCTGTATCTTTACAGCCTTTTTGTTGAATGATTTCAGCAATGTAGCATCCCGCACCTTCATCCGCTTTTTCGCGATTGCCGTAACCGATGATTAAACGAGATTTCGTTGGTTTCATTGTTTTTTTATCAAATTCTTATCTTATTTTTAAATTTAAATAATTTCTTTATAATTTTGTATTAAATGGATGCTTCGCTTAACAAAAAACAGAATTACTTAAAAAAAATATATTAATCAACAAAGCGACATTGTCTCTGGTAGCCCCCAAATGCGGGATGCGCGGTTACCTTCCCTCAATCGCGCAATAAAATATATGCAAGCCGTCATTAACCAAAGGGAGTGTCACGCCATCGTTCAATGACTGAAAAAGGTACTAATATTAAATGGATCAATGTTTGCTACAGATAAGTTGGGGAAACAAAACGAAAGGAGACAAGGCGATGGGATTCCTAATGTCTAGCATGAATTAATCAATTTTCTATAAGAAAGTGTTTGTCGATAACATAGCAAGAGAAGCCTTCAATTTATAATGACCGATAAGAGCGAGTAGATAAGGCACAATAGAGATCAGCTTATGTGTTTTCCCATTGAAGAAATGGACAAAAATCAGCGTACCACAGGAATTGCCCATCGCCCCAACGCTTATCGCGTCCTCATGTCCGAAGTGGAAAAGTATGATGATGGGATTTATGGGCTAGATGCTGAAACCGGTCGCTGGGTTAAAGTTCAACCCCAATGGTTTACTGAAATCCCTGCTGAAGAATCTCCTGAATTGTCAGAGGCACTCCAAGATCATTATCCAGCCAATACATTGCCTTCTTTAGAAAGCTATCAGGATCTCGATCGCGACGTTGTTCTTCAGCAATCAAATAACAATTAAGCCTAGTCTTTGCTTCCATAAAATTCATTTCTAAAGCGCGATCGCGCCTCTGTTGAGTTTTTTTTAAGCGCGATCGTACTCTTCTATTAATCATCTCAACATTTAAAGTTGATCCCTTTTCTTTATTTTGTGTGAAAACAGTATTAAGCGGTCGCAATTGACAGCTTGCTGGTTAGTATCTATTATGTAGATACCAACCAGCAATAGAATCAGCCATGACAACCTCGATTCAAAAATGGGGAAATAGTTTGGCAGTGAGGATTCCCCGCGCGATCGCGAAACAAGCCAATCTCGAAGAAGGAGCTAACGTCTCTTTCAGTATTTCTGAGGAAGGATTCGTTGTACTCATCCCGCAACGGAAAAAGCAATATACCCTGGATGAGTTATTAGAAGGAGTTACCCCAGAGCACTTTGAAGGAGAAATGGACTGGGGGGACTCCGTTGGGGAAGAAATTTGGTGATTGCTAATGTATATCCCTGCTCGCGGTGACTTTGTCCACCTCAATCTCAATCCTCGCACGGGACGAGAGCAATCGGGCAAGCGGTTTGCCCTCATTATCTCTCCCCAACGCTTTAATCAAGTTTCTTATCTCGCTTTTGTTTGCCCAATTACGACAAAAGTCAAAGGGTTTTCCTTGGAAGTCGAGATTGTTAACAATGCAGGCAGAATCTACGGAGCAGTTTTAGTCCATCATCTCAGAAGTATTGATTGGAAGCAACGAGAGGTAGAATATATTGAGCCTGCCCCGGACAAAGTGATGGAGGAAGTATCAGCCAAGCTAGAACCTTTGATTTTATGATTTAACTGGCAACTGTTGTTCATTAGAGAAACAGATCGCCCAGAGAAAACAATTGCGCGATTCGTCTTTAAATTACTAAAACGAGAGTGCGATAACTATAGCCCGATTGAGCTCCGCTTCAGTGAGCAGAGCTCCGATTGACCGAAGATCACCGCACCCTAGGCGCGATCGCGCGTGCGATTCGTTTCCTGTGAAATCGCAGGATTTTTCATGAAATCCGAGGCATAAGCAGGAGCTTGGTTAGAACCCCTCCTAGGGGGT
>PXPI01000074.1 GCA_003021905.1 Cyanobacteria bacterium SW_9_44_58
GGGAAAGAGTACGGGGATGAGGTTTCGGCTTTGTCTAGTCTCTCCCTATGACGTGAGAATCCCACGGCTTTAGCTTAAGCGGAGCCGTGGGAGTGTCAAAATGAGACTGCTTAGGAAAATGAAACTGATCTCTTTCACACTGAATTGTTGAAACAAACGATTCATCGGATCTTCTCCTCCTAATGATGGAACGAACTTCAAAACAAATTACATGATTTTAACCAACGATGATGGATTTACTGCCCCGGGCATCAAAGCCTTACAAACAGCCATAAATAACAATGGCATCATTATTGCCCCCGAAACCGAAATTTCCGGCTGTGGACATCAAGTGACGACCAAACGCGGCCTAAAGTTGCAGCAACATTCTGATCAAGTATATAGTGTAGATGGAACACCTGTTGATTGTGTGCGGTTAGGTCTTACGCAGTTATTTCCCGATCAGGAGTGGGTTATTTCTGGCATTAATGCCGGGGGAAATTTAGGGGCTGATATTTATATTTCAGGAACAGTTGCTGCGGTGCGAGAAGCGATTTTTTTAGGAAAAAAAGGAATTGCCATTTCCCATTGGCGCAAAAAACCATTAGAAATTGATTGGACTGTAGCAGCGCGTTGGACAGCAATGGTATTAGAAAAACTATGGGATATTCCCCTACCGTCAAACTGTTATTGGAATGTCAATTTACCGCATTTAGAACCCGGTTCAGATGATCCCAGAATTGTATTTTGTGAAGGAGGAACGCAACCGTTGCCGGTTCATTATTCCTTTGATGGTGAACGATATCATTATCAAGGGGAATATGGAAAACGGGTCCGCCAAACCGGAACTGATGTTGATGTTTGCTTTTCCGGAAACATTGCTGTGTCGAAACTGAAACTATAAGAAACGCTCTCGCAAATTCACAACTTCTCCAATTACCATAACAGTGGGAGACAGTTTCATGCCTTGGGTTTTTTCAACAATATTTTCTAAGGTTCCTGTCCAAACTTGCTGTTCTTCCGTGCCTGCCGAACGGATAATGGCAATGGGACAAGATTTCTCTCGCCCGTGGGCGATTAATTGTTCCACAATTACGGCAAGTTGACGCCCTCCCATTAAAACAACCAGAGTATCCATGCGGGCTAAAGCATCCCAGTCCAACTTGTCAGGTTCATGAGCTGTCATTACGGTAAAATTGCGACTGAGGAACTTATCCGTTAAGGGAATGCCTGCTAGCAAGGGGGTAGCAATTGCAGAAGATAAACCGGGAATAATCTCCACTTCGCATCCTGCTTGTTTTAAGGCTTCTATTTCTTCTCTAGCGCGACCGAAAATAAACGGATCGCCATTTTTTAAACGAATAACGTGTTGATTTTGTTGGGCATAATACACTAAAAGATGATTAATTTCCGTTTGCGACGTACTCGGTTGTCCCCCTCGTTTTCCCACATAAATTTGCTGACAGGTTTTGGGAATAAGATTGAGCATTTCTTCATCAACTAAGGCATCATAAATTAAAACCTCGCTTTGAGATAATAAATCCTGTGCTTGTTGGGTTAAATATTGATGATTTCCTAAACCAGCACCGATTAAATAGACTGTCATAATTTTTTAATTAACAATTTTATAGGAGTTCTCAAGTTCATGAAGTACAGTAATAAAAGTGAATAAATCAATTCCGAATATTTTGATGAGTTACTTTTAGCATCGCCTCGGTAATGGCATCGACTAAATTTTTGTAAGTTCTTGGCTTTAGTTTTCTTAAGATGGCTTTGATTTTTGACCGAAAGTTTTCAATTAGTGAAAACTCTGGAGAATAAGGAGGTAAATAAATCAATTGAGCTCCCGCTTGTTCAATGAGTTTTCTGACCATTTCTCCTTGGTGAAATTTCGCATTATCCATAACCACACAAGCATTTAGACAAAGTTCCAATTTACTTTTACTTTAGGCAACAGTTGATAGTAAATGACAGCTAATCTCTGTCCCAGAAAAATGAATTTTTAATCAAATGCCTTCTAACTCACTGTTGCATTTTATTACCCAAATCGTTAGCTTTGAAGGTTCAAGGCAATTAATTACCATTTTATTATAACTATGAGCTTCTGATAGTTTTAGAGAATAAATCTCGAATAGCAACTTGCCCACACTGCCAGAAAACAACTGATAAAGTCCATCAGTCTCATTGGTATCGAGTTCGAGATCTACCTTGGAGCGATTTTGACATTTTCCTTCAAGTAAATCCTCGTCAATTTAGGTGTCGAACTTGCCAAAAGATCTTTTTTGAGGAACTAAGCTTTCTCAAAAAGAGGAGAATCTATACTAAATATTTAGCGGAGAAAGTAGTCAAAGAAGTTTTAGAAACAGATATTCTGAATACAGGAAAAAGAAATCGCATGACTCCCGCCGAAATTGAAACCTTATTAAAAGAAGCAGAAGAAGAAGTTTTGGGGGAAAAAACAAAGAGCTTAAAAAAGCTGGGAATTGATTAGGGTAAACGCACCAAATTATAGCTGGACACAACAGCCTGCAGGCTAACTACCAATTTATTAATGAGTGCGACTAATAGTTAACACATTAGCAAGTTGGTCTTACTCTAGATATCCCCTTTCATATAAGGCTTACACAAAATTGTGGGGTGTTAAGCATTTACCGCACGGATTAATAAGCGAGAATGCTTCTTGTCTTCATAACCTCAAGCTGCTCAAAATTTCAGTTGCCCGCGACGATTAGCTCTCAATCTCCTGCGTCAAAATCCAGCGCTATCGAGCCGGTTTTGAGGATGCTTTTTACTCTCTATTCTCTCTCATGTATTTCGTTCAGCTGTAGCACAAAATGCTTCTTAAGTTTGATGCGTTTACCCTGTCTCTTAAAGAAAATTATCATTGTTTACTAGGATGTTCGGTAATCGCACTGATGAAAGTTCCACAAAGATACTTTAAAATAAAAGTATAAAAGAAACTTGATTAATAATTTTGAAATATCATCTGGATTTGTTATCAAGCTTGTTTATTAAGTCAGTGCTAATAACAATATGAATCAATTTCAAAAAATTACGGAAAGAATAATGTTAAGCAATAATCAAATACAATCAAATTTTAAAATAGGAATAATATTGGTCCAAAAGAAACTCATTTCTGAAAATCAATTACATATTGCACTTAGCGAACAAGAAAAAACTGGTCAAAAGCTGGGTGAAATCCTAATACAAAAGCAATGGCTAACATCGCAACAATTAAAAGAAACACTTGAGCAACAAAAATGGTATCGGCGTTTATTCAGATTTTGTATGGAAACTCTGGAAATTCCTTTACCTTTACAAAACCTTTCCAATAAGCAAACGAAGCAACCTTCATCTTATAACATAAAACTTGGAGCAATTTTAGTTGATAAGGGATATATTAATTCTCTAGAACTGGAAAAAGCTTTACAAAAACAACAGGACACTAGGCAGAAACTGGGAGAAATTTTAATTGAAAAAGGTTTTATTTCCCAGGAAGAGCTGGAAATTGCTCTGAATGAACAAAAGCGGTTAAATTTTATAGCAACTGTTCTATTAGTTAATCTAACCACTTTAAGCTTAGGTATTGATTCAGCTCAAGCCGATAGCAACAACAGTGCTCACGCTAATATTCGGTTTCAAGCTCATGTTCCGGAAACAGTGCAAGTAGAAGTTAATCCGCAAGTTTTTGCTTCTCGAATACCCCTATCAGATATTAGCAGTTTAATCAGCGTAGAGGATAATGCGAATTCCGAAGAGAGTATTGCTCAGGTTAAATACGATGAAGAAGACGATCGATATACGATTATTCCCCGCTAGGCAGAACTAAATCAAGTTGTTGTAGAGCGGGAGAAGACGCTTTAATTTTAAGAGTACTCGGTTGTAACGGTTGACCGTTAGCTTTTAACTGATAAGTTCCCGGTTGTAACTGTTCGAGAAAGTAAACGCCGGCTTGATTGGTAATTGAGAAGCGACGCTCTCCTTGTCCTTTTGGAATAGCAACGACCCGAACCCCCCAATGGGTTCATTGTCTTCATTGGTAAGTGTACCTGAAACAGTGTAAGAACGCGTTAAGGGAACAGTCACTGAAGTGTAGGTTCCCGGTACAACAGTTACCGCAAAGCTTGTTTTTGCAGCTTGCCAGTCGAGGGGAAAACCGGCAGGATCAAGTTCGAGACGGTACTCATCCGGTGGAACCGAAACCAGCAACCGATCGCGCTGTTGATTAATTTGCGAGGCTCGTAACGGCTCGCCATTGAGAATGAGTAAGTTTTCAGCATCTGTGTAAACTTCTTCATCTGCATCAAGACGACCATTGCTATTGCCATCAAAAAACGGTTTGATCAATAAGCCTCCTTGCGTTTGCAATTCCTCAAAATCGCGATCGCCGACAGAAATGCCCTGTTGTAAATTTAACCGCGTGGTTAATTCCACTGTAAACCGATCTTGTGAGGAACTTAAACTGATTTGTTCATAACGACCGCGCAACCGCAGCCCAGGCAAGAGGGTTGTTTCAACATCAGCTCGAATGCCTTGTCCTTGCGACCCTATTCCATATCCCACTTCCAAATCCCACAACGGTTCACCGCTAGCATCCTCTTTTCCTGAACGATATTCCCAACTCAGAGTTGCCAGTTGATTGCTTTCATTGCCAAATTGTCGAGTTTCGTAATTGAAGTTGAACCGACTTTCTTGATTGGAACGGGGATCATTTTCGAATTCATAACTGAGTTCAGTATCAGTACTTTGATTGTTATTGCGATGAATTAACTCGAAATCCCCAAACTGTTGCCGAATTCGCCACTCGATTTGGTTTTCTTCATTAACGCTGATTTCTAAGTCAGTGGAGCGATTGATACTGTCTCCGAAACGGCTTCGAATACCGACTTCTGTTCCTTGTTGGCTATCCCAACGACCGAAGACATTCACCGCAGGAACAATCTGCCAATCAGCCCGGAAGTTGCTCCCGACACTATCACTATTAAAATTAAAGGAAAGGTTGGAAGTGGGTTGATAGTCTACTCTGGTTTCTAAATCTTCACCCGTGACGCCCGCGATCGCGACTTCTAAGGGGATATTCACCGGACGGAAAAATAATTCTCCCCACCCATGGACCCCCTGATCTTGAATGACGCCTGCGCCAATGGTTAAGCTATCGGCAACTCCCCAACGTACAGTTGCCCCGCCGCTCAACTCAGAAAATTTGCCAAAAAAACTTATTGGATTTGCGCCGAGCGCCAGCAGAAATCAACCAATTAACACTGCCTGAGGGGAGTTGCTCCGGCAAAGGGCGAAAAGAAACTGTACGAACCTCTGGATCAAGAGTTAGTTGTCCTTCCGGAAACAGCAAGACTTGATATTCCTGTTGAAAGCCTCGACCGCCAAAAGGAACGTCTTCAAAGCGATAGACCCCATCTTCCCCCACTAGGACTTCATCTAAAACTTCTTCCTGTCTTCCCCGAGTCAATTGCACTAAAGTTCCGGGTTCTGCTTCCCCCGTAATATCGCGCCGAAAGGTATCGGTTTCTAAACGTCCTTCCGAAGTAACATCGCTAAATTCTAAAGAAGGAGCGTCTGATCCCTCTCGTCGCAGATAAGTTAATCCCCAATATTCGCCTTGCCCTTGCTCAATCCAAAAGGGCGTTTGTTCACCGGCAATGAAATCCCAATCCCCGTTGGAACTAGGTCGAAAATATTGAAAATTGTCCAGTTGCCAGCTTTCAGTTTGTTGCAAGTTCGGTTGGTCAATAGCAATTTGGTAGCTTCCGCCCAAAAAGGTGCCAATAGCGGTTAACTCACCCTCTACATTGGAATTTCTAAATCCGCTAGCTGGCGTAAACGTTGTGATTTGTTCCGCAACGGTCACATTGAAGGCAGCAGGGTCAATTTTCGGCAGTCCTTCCAATTGTGGTTCTTGTTCTCGCTCAAAACCGCGAGGCCCCCGTCTTTGCTGTCCAATCCAGGGAGCTGATAAAACAATGGCATATTGATTGATATCAAAGCGAGCTTCCACGCCAAATTTTTCTTCAATTTCGTGAATGGAAAGCACAGGTCCCAATTTCGGATCTTCCGATAATTGATTTAAGTTGAGACGGGTAACAAATCCCGGCGAATTTAAACGCACTTTTCCGTTGCCAAGGGATTGGGTTTCAATGTTCAGGACTTTTAGAATGGAATCGTAGGGAACTTTCCAGTTTTGAAATTTCACCGCGTCTGGTTCATCTACTTTCCCGCGCACTAATACAGAGGGAATTTCATTGCGATCGCCGGCAATTAAGCCCACAAGAATAACCTGAAACTCTATTTTTTCCTTATTGGAAGTGGAATTCTGTTGCGCTAAATCTGTCTGTTTTTGAGGAGTCGCGATCGCGCTCAAAGGAAAACAGATAGTAACTAGGGTTAAGCAAATCCAACAAAAAAGACGGAACCCGTCTAAATTTTGCAGGAGACATACAAGCACTTTGATTTTTATTCATTTGCTGGTATCTTAAATTTGACATCAAACGGCAATGTATTGGGATTTTCGCCAGCACCCCAAATTAATTTTCCATTGAGTTGATAGGTTCCCGACACTAGAGAATCAGGCGCTTTTTCGGGTAACCCCCAAGATAAAACGCGATCGCGCTGGGCAATCACTGTAGTTTCCGGGGCTTCCCCTTCTGCAATGGTTTCTCCCTGCTGTTTCAATGTCCAATCCACTTTGACCCGCGCCGAAGCTTTCCCGGAATTGCTTGCAAGCAGTTCAATTTCTTGTTCTTGGGCATTATAACTCGCTTTTTTTACCGTTAATTCAGGAGCAATATCCCCAACCCGAACGTACACCGTTGCCCCAATTCGCGCTTGAATCCCAAATTGTCTTCCTTGGTTATCAGTTCTCTCAATAAGGGTTTCAGTAAAGATCACCGTCCGATATTCGCCTTTTTCCATATCTGGCGGCAACTGAGCAATAAAGCGCACCCGCCTACTTTCACCAGGGGGAATTGTCATTTCTCGGGGCGAAAAGCGTAAGTAAGGACTGAGATTCTGTTCACTTTCTGAGATGACTTTAAATCCAGTTTTGGGGTCATAAGTGAAGGCTTCCGTGTACATTCGCGCCCGCGTTGGCTGATTCGTCGGATTGCGGATTTTTAGGGTTCCTTGGGCTTGTCCCCGTTGCGCTTGCTTTTCAATTACCATGGGAGAGACGCCAATCTGGGCTTGAGCTATGCGGTTGCCTAGGAAAGGAAGCTCCCCAACCAAACTGCTAGCAATTAAGGCAGCAATTAGATGAGTCCGACGAATAGAAAAAAAGGGCAACATAGATTCTAGGTTTAGACTGTTCCAGTAATTTTTAATTGAAATACTTTGTTTTGTGCCTTTAATTTGAGTTTCCACAGTCAATTCAATAAGTTAGAGAAATGTTATTGGGCATACAACATTGATGGCAGGAGCAATTGCAATTGAACATTTGATTACGGCACAGCAGTTAAATTAATAGTGAATGTGTACTCTCCAGCAGGAAGAATTTCCTCGCTTTCAACTCTCATCTTAATGGTAATCTTGTTTTCTCCTGCAGTTGGGCGACCATTACCGCGCTCTTGAGTAGTTTCGCTAGGATTGCCAGCATTGTTAACTTCTATCGTCTCAGAAACATTAGGAGAATTCCCCGGTCCGTCACTTATGTATTCAACAATTGCACCGACATAAGCATTGTAGGGAGAATCCTCCAGAGAAAAAGAAGATGGCGATTCTTGCACAGGTTGTTCGGCTCTTAGCTGAACTCCTTTAGTATTGCATTCAAGGCTAATTTGAACGGTGCTCCCCTCTAGTACTTTACCATTATCCCTCACAGTTAAAGAACCAGTTTCGACATCCTTAAATTGACAAGCATTGCCCAATGCTTTACCTGATTTCAATTTGATAGACTGTGCCTCTGCTGGGAAAGGGAAGATAAGCAGTGCTATTCCCAATGCTCCTAACAGCGACACAGTTTGACGGAGATATGGATTAAACAATGTCATTCCTTATATAGCTCTCAAGTACGTTCGTACTATTAGCTTTGTAGAGGGATTGATTATGGAAAGTGCTAGCCCTGCTTTGATATATCCTTTCAATCTAGAGGGCTTAAATCACCAATAGCTTTATCGTTCAAAGTACCATTTAGTTAGGACTAGCAGTTAGCGGAACTGTATAGTCATAACTACCTGCAGGTACTAGATCCTCGTCAAATGTAGCGGTTAACCTTACCGTGACTTCGGTTGATCCTCTGTCTAAAGCTAGGGGCTTATTGAAATTAGTGCCGCCATCCTTAGAAAACTCAACAACTTTGCCTGATGATGGAACTTCTTCGCTATTTGCATCTATAGTACCGCTTGTTAACTCACTATTTGTATTACAAACAACTTTTACGGTTGTTGTGCCATCTAGTTCGGTTGCATTGGTAGGATCATCATCATTATTATCAGATAAACTACCGTTGTTAGTTTCGTTAAAGAAGCAGAAGCCGTCAACTGACCCATTAAATTTGATATCAGCAGTACCGTCTTTTGCTTGAGCATTGGCTTGAGGTGCGAAGAAAGCTGTCATTCCTAAAGCAAAGGAAGAAGCAAGGGTAACTGTGAGTGTACGTTTGAACATATGTTTTTCCTCCTTAATCGTTATAACTTGGTTTCTAATTGCTAGCGCTTAGTAAAAGAAATGATGATAGGCTTAATACCTGATGTAATAGATAGTTAGGTAAACGAATTACGAATCAAATTAAATCTATAGCACTAAAAAAAGTGATTTAAGTTATCAGTGATATTTACTATAACACAATTAACTAAATCTAACAAGCAATTAACTAATGGTGGGAGCTTGGGGGAGGCTATAAACAACTATGCGGACGATCGCGCAAATCAACGAAAAAATCCAAGATCAAAAAGCCGTTGTTTGGACGGTAGAAGAATTAAAAGCGCAGGTTGCGGAAAAAGGCGTTAGCCAAGCGGCAAAAGAAGTTGATGTGGTGACCACCGGAACCTTTGAACCCATGGAAGCCTCGGGCGCTATGATTAATCTGGGACATACGGATCCCCCCATCAATTTACGGCAATGCTGGCTGGATAGCGTTCCCGCTTATACCGGATTGGGAGCCGTGGATCTCTATCTGGGCGCTACCGCTAGTCCTGATTATACTAGTTCTGGGGAAACCACAGAATTAGAAACTCGGTTCGGAGTTAGTCATAAAGAACGCGGCGGCGGCAATATTATTCAAAATTTAATTGCCGGGGAACCGGTTCAACTGAAAGCCATTGGACAAGTGAGCGATTGTTATCCCCGCGCTTCCTTTCAAACCACCCTCACGCGGGAAACTGTCAACCAATTTTATCTTTATAATCCGCGCAATTTGTATCAAAATTTTATTGTTGGGGTCAATGCCGGCGATCGCGTTCTCCACACCTATTTAGGCCCCTTACATCCCAATTTGGGCAATGCCGTTTACTCTTCCCCTGGCGCCATTGCACCTCTATTCAATGACCCCAAACTCCAACTCATTGGCATTGGCACCCGTGTTTTTTTGGGGGGAGGGGTGGGTTATATTGCCGCAGAAGGAACGCAACATTTTCCCAAACAACGGCGACTGGAAAATCAAACCCCCATTGGTCCGGCAGCGACTTTAACCTTAGTGGGAAATGCCAAAGAAATGAGCCCTCGTTGGGTACGGGGATGCTACTTCAAAAATTACGGCCCTTCTCTCATGTTAGGGGTTGGCATTCCCTTGCCGATGCTCAATGAAGAAGCCGTGGCCAATTGCGCGGTGCGAGATGAAGACATTGTTGCCCCTATTGTTGATTTTTCCATTCCCCGACGAGTCCGCCCTACCTTTGGCTTGGTCAATTATGCCCAATTGAAAAGCGGGACGATCAAAATCGAAGGAGAAACCGTGCGAACTGCGCCTTTAGCCAGTATTGCGCGATCGCGCGAAGTTGCCCAACTCTTGAAAGAGCAGATTCTGGCAGGGAAGTTTCCCCTAGCCGAACCCATTGCCCCCTTGCCCATGGATCGGGCATTTCTCCCCCAAGATCGGTGGGGCTCCCAATTTGCCTTAGATTGACACTCAAGGCTGGGCTTGCTCATAACATTGGACAGACACCCATTCCAACTCCTGCATAGGAACATTCAATTCGATCGTTGCTTCCGGTGCTGGACTTTCGCCTGATTGCAGCGATGTCACTGTTCCCACGGGAATGCCTGGGGGAAATAACCGACTTGCGGGGGAAGTAATCACTGCATCCCCAACTTGTACATCCGGCAACTTCTCAAAAAACTGCATCACAACCTGCCGCTCCCCTTGTCCCCGAATAAATCCCATATCGCGGCTCCGACTAATCATCACCCCCACTCGACTATTGGGGTCGCTAATAAGCATCGCAATACTAGCATGGGGCGTTACCGTTTCGATTCGTCCCACTAAACCGCCAATACCGGTTATAATATCCCCTTTGCTCACTCCCTCCTGACTCCCAATGCCAATCGTAATTTGTTGCCACCAATGATCCGCGCTGCGTCCAATAATGGGGGCAGTTTTCAACTCAGTGGAATGATTTTTGGTATACCCTAATTGTTGTTTGAGCTGTTGATTTTGTTGCTGTAATTCCCGGACTCGCTGCTGCAATTCTTGGACTCTAGCATTGGTGAATTCCGTTTTTTGGTTCACCTGTGCCATTTCTATGGGGCGCATGAACCAATAATAAAGCTCGTAAATGGGAACCGCTTTGGTTTGGCGAATGATTCCCGCGATCGCGAGCAGCAATCCCAGTAAAATAATTTGTGAACCATACTGACGCCACCACCGACGAACTGAAAACATAACCTCCCTTGAAGATCTATCATTAATTTCTTCTCAGTCTTAGCACAGGATGATCTCAAAAAGTTGATCGCTGATCTGTTTTGCCAACCGGTATGATGGCCGCAAATCTAGACTCGCAGTTGAGCTTGGGGGGTAAAACACTGACGGTAAATGCCTGCCGTTATTAAAGAAGTTGTCAAAATATTGGCAAGGGCAAGGCTAAACAGAATTAAAATTTGATAGGAAACAGCATCTAAGGGATTCACTCCTCCTAAGAGTTGACCGCTTAAAATCCCGGGGATGCTAACCAGTCCCACCAGCGCCATTTGATTTAAATTCGGTAAAATGCCAGCTCGAATTGCTTGACGGCGGTGAAGCGCGATCGCGTCTTTTGGGGCAGCCCCTAAACACAAATGGGTTTCAATTTCGGCGCGATTGGTTTCTATGGCATTCACGAATCGTTCTCCGGCAATGGTTGCGCCATTCACTGCATTGCCAATGATAATCCCTGCCAGCGGTATCCAATATTGGGGATCATACCAAGTTGGCGGTTGCACAATTAACAGGGTGACATAGGCTAAGGTTAATCCTGCAGTTAACAATAAACTTCCCCCAGCCAGCGCAAATAACCGAGAAAGTTTCTGAGAAATGCGATTCCGGGTTACTGTGGCCGCGATCGCTACCATGATTAATAAAATACCGAGAACCCCCCAAGGAGTATTAATGGTAAATACTAATTCCAAAACATAACCCATGGCCATTAACTGTAGGAGGGCACGCCCGGCACTGATCAATAATTGTCCTTCCAGCCCCAACTGTTGCCAACGGGAAACACTAATCGCCACGACCATTAAAACAATAGTCAGTACTAAATCAATAGCATCTAATTCAATTAACATTGCTTGCCAGTAAGATTTTCCCTGCCCTCATGCTCCCATAATTCATGAAACCATGCTTGATTAAGCAGTTAGGGATTTTAGTAGTTCACAATGGATATGTGTCAACGACCCACAATCAATCGCTAAAAGCGATGTGATTGGACGGGGCGTATAAACATCTGAGGAGACCTCAGATGACAGCCCCTTGGCTTGTTTCTGC
>PXPI01000075.1 GCA_003021905.1 Cyanobacteria bacterium SW_9_44_58
TGAGTGAAGCTCTGATTCACCTTGCTATGACTCGTCTCATGCTGAAACGGTTAGCTTGCTCTTGAGCTAAGCTTAATGTTTATTTTAGGAACAGTCTCTCAGGGGATTTATTTTTAATATCATTTTGAGATTTTAATGACATAGCTAGTAATACCACTTCTGAAAACGATTATTACACTCAAGCTTTATCGTTGTCATTTCATTTGATTATTAATTATCTAGATTTTAATTAAGTTTTAATGTTATTTAAAGACATGCATTTCTAGCATTAATTTATTCGAAATGTTTTGTTTTATACCTATTATCCCGTTGATTTAATTTATTCTAGCAATTGTTGCGAGTTTGGCATGGACCATTAAGCTAAAAGTTATTTCAAGTGCGAAATTTCTATGGTATTAAATCCTCAAATCAACACCAATGACAGTGAGGTTGATCAGTCAATGCAGAGCAATAATAATCGCCAACTCTCCTATAGCCAACTTCTTCTTTGTGCTGGTGTAATTGGTATTTTTGGCGGTTTAGTCGCGACAGTTTATTATTTCATATTAGAAGCGATGATTCATGGTATGTGGGAAACATTGCCTGCCTTAGCCAAACCCCATTTTCCCAATTGGCTTTCCCCAGCAAATTACGTTTGGATGGCAACAACAATTGGCGGATTTTGTGTGGGAGTAGCTCTATATTTTCTTGGTCTTCCCGGAGAAATGTCACAAGTCGTGGATAAAGTTCATGAACCCGGTAAAATTGATATCCGCAAAACGCCTGCTATGATTATTGCCTCTTTAATTGCCATTGCTTCAGGGGGAAGTGCAGGCCCGGAAGCCCCTTTGGTACAAGTTAACGGGAGCTTTGGCAGTTGGCTGGGAGAGCGGTTCCGCTTAGCTAAACCTTCTGTACGAGTTTTAACATTTTGCGGCATGAGCGCTGCCTTAGGAGCATTTTTTGGCGCTCCCATCGGTGCGGCGATTTTTGCTTTAGAAATTCCTCATCGGCGAGGCCTGCAATATTTTGAAGCCATTGCTCCCGCCATTATCGCTGCCATTCTTTCTTTTGCTGTTTTTCGACTGAATACAGGGATAACAATTGGCGGCATTTATCACTTTGAACAAGTTCCTCCCCTGTCCCCGCAAAATCTTTTGGAAGGCGTCATTTTAGGGGGAATAGGGGCCGTTTTGGCCGTTATGTTTATTGTGATTTTCCGGCTAATCGGCAAACTGCTCCATCCCCTAGAACATCATCGGGTCATTCTTGCAACAATGGGCGGCTTAGCAATTGGTTTAATTGCTTTCTTTTTTCCACAAACTCTCTTTTTTAGTGAAGAACAAATCAAAACGGTTATCGAAACTGGTTCGACAATGAGTGTTGGTCTTCTCTTAGCCATTGCTGTTGCGAAAATGTTTGCTATCAGTTTTACCCTTCATTCCGGTTTTTTAGGGGGATTTATTTTTCCATTGTTTTTTATTGGCGCTAATGCCGGTTTAGCAATTTCCATGGCTGTGCCAGAAGTGCATCCGACAGTGGGAATGGTTTGTTTAATGGCAGCAGTAAATGTCGCAGTAACAAAAACGCCTGTTAGTACCAGCATTATTCTCAGTGTTTTGTCTGGTACCAGTATGCTTCCAGTCATTGCGATTACCAGTTTTGTCAGCTTTATTTTAACCAGCCGAATTACCTTAATTAAAACCCAGCGTTGCCGAGATTTAGAAGAAGTTAATTCTTATGATTTAATTAAAGATCTGACATTGGTTAATAATGAAGAACCAGCAACGATTCCAGGTTTTTATCAATTAAGAGCATTAGTCAAAGGGCATAACTAGATCAAATTGATATTTTCTGATTTTGCAATAATTTGATGCCATCATTGCAATCCTATTTTTCATGTGTATTTTTAAATACAATTTCTTTGCCAAAACTTAGAGAAACTTTCTTTAAGTATTTAATTAGGTGTGAGGAAATTGTATGAAAATTCATTCGAAATTAGTCGCTCTATTGAGCACGGTTTTAACTTGTTCTTTGCCAGCAACTGCCTCTGAACTGGACAGTAAGCTAACTGAAATTGAAAATTTAAGTGAAAGCAATTCCATAGGGCAGGTGAATCGTGTTTATCAACTCCAAGATGTTGCTCCTGGAGACTGGGCCTTTGAAGCACTGCGAAATTTAGTGGAACGCTACGGTTGTATTGCCGGATATCCTGATGGCACCTTTCGCGGCAATCGCAGTCTTACACGTTATGAATTTGCTGCTGGTTTAAACGCTTGCTTACAACAAATTGAACGTTTGGTTAGCAATGGCAATGAAATTGATGATTCCGATTTAGCAACGATTAATCGGTTGATAGAAACATTTGAGGCGGAACTGTCAACCCTAGGCACTCGTATTGATCAGTTAGAAGGTGATGTTAGCGTTTTAGAAAATACGCAGTTTTCCACTACGACAAAATTAGTCGGTGAAGTCGCCTTTACCTTAGCTAACGCATTTGGGGAGGACATTGACAATAGCAATACAGTTTTTACGGAACGAATTCGGCTTCAATTTGTTACCAGCTTCACTGGCAAGGATAAACTGATTACCCGGATGACAGCCGGCAATATTGAGAATTCTTTCCAAGATGAAATAGGAACCCGAGAAGGACGGTTTGCCTTTGATGGTCAAAGCAATAATAATGTGATTATCAATCGGCTTCATTATGGTTTCCCAGTGGGAGAAAAAGGACAAGTCCTCGTGATGTCAGTATTGGGAGCACACCATTTCTATGCCGAGGTTTTCAACTCTGGATTAAATGCAGGCGGTGGAGCCGGTGGTGCCTTGTCTCGCTTTGGGGAACGCAGTCCCATTTATCGTTTGGGAATTGGTGTAAACACAGCAGGAGTTGGTTTCAGCTATCAATTTAACGACGCGATCGCGTTTGAAACCGGTTATTTAGCCCCGAACGGCAGTGATCCCGATGAAGGGCTATTCGGCGGTCGCTACTCAGTGTTAGGACAATTCGTGTTTTCTCCTGGAGACCGATTTAAAGCAGGTTTAACTTATGTTCGCGGTTTCGACACCAGCGACCGTCCCGGTGCTTTATTATGGGGCGGTACAGGAACCGATTTAGCGAACTTAGGGGGAGCCGTTCCCGCAGTTCCCTTAAACAGTGATACATTCGGCGCTCAGTTCCAGTGGGATTTTAGCTCAAAAGTCAGTTTGCGCGGTTGGCTCACTTATAGCAACCTCAACTTGATTGGTGCTGGCGCTGGAGGTGATGACGGTGATGCAGACATCCTAAGCTATGCCGGTGTGTGCGATTCGTTTCCTGTGAAATCGCAGGATTTTTCATGAAATCCGAGGCATAAGCAGGAGCTTGGTTAGAACCCCTCCTAGGGGGTACAGAACCTCG
>PXPI01000076.1 GCA_003021905.1 Cyanobacteria bacterium SW_9_44_58
GATTACAGAGGCGATGCTAAAAGTAACTAATCAAGATATTCGGAATTGGTTTACTCACTGTTGTTACTGTACCTCATGAATTCGAGAATTGCTATAGTATTAAACCCTAATTTGATTTTTTGATAGATATTATCGGATTTGATATTTCTATTATCAACTTTAAATGTTTTTACAGTTTCGCCATAATTTTGCAATAATTCTACCTCTTGATCAAAAGTAGAATCTTCCCCTGTTCGATAATAATAGCGATTTTGAACAACCAGAATTTTCATAACAACGATTGTAATTAGATTAATTGTTTATAGATTCAATCCTAATTTAGGATTCCGCAATTAATCGTTTTTATCGTATCAAAGCACAATGTGCCTCCAGCACTAAGCGAAAGGCTTATCGCGCTCTCAGCAATATCCATTTTCTAGGCTATAACGATGAAATTCCTTGCGTCGCGAGTAATCGCCTACTATTTCTCTCTAAAGTTTATAATTTTTTAAGAAGCGCGATAATACTCTTTGTCCACAACAAGGAATTGTTTACTTAGAACATAAACAAATCAGAGCAAGGAAGGAGCCAAATCCCATGACTGCCATCATCATTCCCGATGGATTCAAAGTAACCTCCAGACAGTTCGACGAACTTGCCGAGAGCAACACAGAAGTTCGCATGGAACTAACTGCAGAAGGAGAATTAATTACAATGCCGCCAACTGGGGGGAATGCTGGAAAATGCAACTTTAATCTTTACCTCGATTTAGGCTTTTGGAACCGAAGCACTGGTTTAGGTGTCGCTTTTGACTCCTCAACCATTTTTGCTCTGCCCAATGGCGCCAGACGATCTCCCGATGTTGCTTGGGTGAGTTTAGAAAGCTGGCAGAGCTTAACGCCAGAAGAACAAGATGGCTTCCCTCCCCTGGCTCCTGACTTTGTCATCGAGTTGGTTAGCCCTAGCGACCTGAAAAAACAAAAGTATCAAGACCTGCAAGGAAAAATGCAGGAATATTTAGACAATGGGGTCAGACTCGGATGGCTAATCGAACCGAAAGCTCGCAAGGTAGAAGTTTACCGTCAGGGACAAGCGGTGGAGATCCTGCAAAATCCGAAATCTCTTAGCGGAGAAGATGTCCTCCCTGGCTTTGTTCTCAATCTAGACCCGATTTGGAGCTAGAAGAAGATCAATTAGTCCTTATTTGTGTATAAGCGCGATCGCGCTCCCAAAAGTTCCAAGAAGCAACAATAATTACGGGATTGATGGGAACTGGAAAAGAATCAGCGGGATGGCTTCCCTAGTAGATCAACTCCAAATTTTTGCAATATCAAGTTTAAATCCTTTTAATACATCTTCCCCAGCAAGGAAATCAGGCGCTTCTACAATTTCTACCGCCTGTTGCGCGCGATAAATTGCAACCCGCTTGTTTTTTGGTTCAATCAACCAACCCAAGCGACAGCCATTTTCCCGATATTCTTCCATTTTTTCCTTCCCTTGCTGCCATGAATCCGAGGGTGACAGCAGTTCCATGACAAAATCGGGACACAGTGGCAGAAACCCTCTTTTTTCCTCTGATGTTAGTGCCTCCCATTTTTCGATGGGAATCCAAGCGACATCCGGCGATCGCTGTGCGCCATTGGGTAAAGAAAATCCCCCAGAAGAATCAAATGTTTTTCCTAACCCGGTTTGTTCATTCCAATTAACTAAAGCAGCAATGAGTTTAGCATTCCAAGCACTGGTTTCTCCGCCGGTGGGAGACATAACGATTAATTCTCCTTGAGCATTAAGTTCTAGTTTCGTGTCAGGATTAGTAGCACACAGTGTATAAAACTGTTCTTTCGTTAATTGAATGACGGGGTTGAGATTGAGGGTGGTAGCACTCATAACGGTTAATCAGTGAGATGAAGTAAGCAGAAGCGGAGTAAATCAACAGAATGCAGTTTTTCTTTATCTTAGCGAGATAACAAGCGCGATCGCGCCCCTAAGAGCAAGTTCAGTCGCAGAACCAAGAATCCCTAACCTCAGCGTAAGCGGGTTAGGGAGTGTCAAGAAAATGAAAGTGAGGCTAAAAAAATATTTAAAATTGAGATATATCAGATTTTAAGCAATTCAAAAAGAAAAGTATGACAAAATTCACAATTGAAATTCCCGATCAACTAGCTGAAAAACTTGAGAATTACCTACAAAGTCATCCTGAGGAAAGTGTAGCCGAACTCATCGATGAGGCATTGCAAATGAAACTCACTCCAAAAGATAGTACAAAGTTACTTACTCTAGCTGGTATTATTACTGACGCTCCCAGAGGTGCAGCTGACCATGCTGAGGACTTTGAAGATTGAGACAAATTGTATTAGATGCGGGTCCTTTAATTGGTTTGTTCTATAGGAAAGACACTTATCATTTAGAGTGTGTGAGAGGTTTTGAACAATTGGCACAACAGAAAACTATTCTGTTGACACCGTTGCCAATTCTTTTCGAGGTGTACAAATGGTTATTACAACGCACCCAACCGACAGTTGCGCACAATGCCTTGGCAGTAATGCAAGAAAGTCTTCATCTACTTCCTCTAGAATATAGCGATTTTGAACAAATACAAGGTATGGTTGCTGAACTTCCCCAATGGCAAGGTTCCCTAGAAGATGCGACAGTAGTCTTCACTGCATTGCGACATCGTAGTCCAGTCTGGACTTACAACTTTCGGGACTTCAGTATCTTCCAAGCCTTAGAATTTTGGACTCCTGATCCAAAATGACATTATTCAAATCCACCTGCGAACAATCTCTCCTTATCAGCTTGCGCTAGTACCATGCACATAAGTGCTTTGAGAAGCAATTTTAGGGTTTTCCTTGTTATTCATCTGGAAGATTAAGGGAACACTGAAAGTAATGTTCCTTTTGGGAAAACTCCCAGTCAACGAGTTGCTATGGCACAAATCGCTCAGGAAAACCGGAAGAAGCGAATTAAATCGGATATCCGCGCCCCGGAAAAATTTCGCCTCTCTAATATATTAGAGTGGTCTTGGTCTCGAATTCTGACGCTTTTAATCAATGATGTTTTGGCGCTCGCGATCGCGTGGCAAATTGCTCGTTATCTCAATCAATTTTACTCGCCCATGCCGCCGCAATTGGTTTGGTGGGAATGGTTGGGAGTGCCCAGCCCGTTTTGGATTTTTTCCGGCATTATTATTTTACTGTTTACCCAAGCGGGATTGTATAGTTGTTCCAGCGCATGGAAAAACTATCTGCAACTGGGAAAAATTACAAGCTTGATTTATTGCGGCTCGCTGGTGTTGAGCTATTTTTACGATCCCAAACTAGACCCCCCGCGATCGCTGTTTTTTACGGCTTGGTTCAGCAGCGTGTTTCTCCTCATTGGCTTTCGCTTAATTGCTACCTTAATCATTGAACAATGGGCATCTTCTCAAGCCCCAGTTCCGGTTTTCCTGATTGGCGACGATTATCAAACGAAACGCTTGTCCGAGACCCTGGAAAAACGCTCCCATTACCAAGTGGTTGGGGTGACCAAAACCGCTAGTATCAACAATCCCGCAACCATCAAAACCATTCTAAAGTCCTGTCCCCAAGAAGTCTTAGTGGCCAATTTACCCGACACAGAGTTAGCCTCTGCTTTGTATTGGCAACTGCGGCGGTTTGGAATTCCCTTGCGCCTGATTCCGTCGAGTCGAGAAATCCTTTACCGGCGGGGAGTGCCCGAAATTTTTGCCGGTGTGCCCACCCTGCGAGTGCAACCCCCAACTATGGGAGGATGGGAATATCGGCTGAAACGGGGTCTGGATGTGCTGGGCGCTTCCTTGGGAATTCTTCTCCTATTGCTCCTATTTATCGACATCGCGATCGCGATTTACACTTCTTCCCCAGGAAATCCCTTTTTCCGTCAAAAACGAGTGGGACTTCATGGCAAAATTTTCTACATGTGGAAGTTTCGCACCATTTCGCACCATGGTTCCCAATGCCGATAAGTTGCAAGCCGGCCTAGAAAACTAAAATCAAACCAATGGCGTCCTGTTCAAAATTAAAGAAGACCCGCGCATTATTCCCATTGGCAAATTCCTTCGCCGCACCAGCCTGGATGAACTCCCGCAACTGTTTAATGTCATAGCTGGGCAAATGAGTTTAGTAGGACCGCGTTCCCTCCCCCTGCGCGATGTAGAACATTTTGAAAGCTGGCATCATACCCGACAAACGGTTCTTCCCGGCATTACTGGACTTTGGCAAATTTCAGGACGCTCGAATTTAGAAGATTTTGATGATGTGGCGCGTCTGGATCTTTACTACATTGATAACTGGTCGTTTAACCTAGACTTAGAAATTCTAGTGGAAACCTTCCGCATTCTGTTCTTTGCCAAGGGCGCCTATTAGCTAATGACAACTACGCCATCTCCATCCCGCCGCAGCAGCGGTCAACTTCTGGCTTTACTCACGGCCGCCTTTTATGCCCTGTTTACCCTGCTTCCCAATAGCCACAGTTTAATGGTGACTTGGCCATGGGTGCTAATTTGGCAAGCGGCATTGCTTTGTCCGGTTTTGTGGCTGCTTGCAGTCGCGTTTCAGGAGAAATCCTTTCCGCAGCTGGGAAACAAAATTGATTGGTGGGTGGGATTTGTGGCTGCCGCCTTAGTTGTCACTCCCATCTTTGCCGAACTTCCCAATCAAGCAATCTGGTATAGCTGGGCAAGTTTATGTTTCATCGCTGCCCTTTATGCGATCAACGATTGGCTAAACGCTTCGCAGCGGCATGATCGCTTATTGCAACTTCAGGGCTATCTCAGCATTGCTTTTATTATCATTAGTCTGATGGTATGGGGAACGCAAACCCTATTGCCGGAATTAGACCGTTTAGAACAACTTCGAGAAGTCGGCGCTGCTGTCAATTATGACTTTTCCATATTAGAGTTGCGAAACTGGGCCCCCTTAGGGCATCAAAACTATGTCGCGGGTTATTTAGTGTTAACTCTTCCCTTGCTGATCGCGCTTGGAATTGTGGAATCGGGTTGGCGGCGATGGCTATGGTGGAGTGGCGTTGCTTTGGGATTAGCGGATTTATACACCACTAGTTCTCGCGGCGGTTGGTTAGGCTTATTAGTCGTTGTCGCAGTTGGATTAGCATTGGTACTGATTCGCAGTTCTCTCCCGAAAATCTGGTTAGGGATAAGTGCCGGGGGAACGGTTCTGGTTTTCCTGCTGTTCATTTTGGCCAATAATCGGCTTCGCAGTTTGTTGCTAGCCTTTTTGTCAGGAGAATGGGGCGGACAATTTGCCTATCGCCTCATTACCATGACCACAGGTTGGGAAATGGGGAAAACTCACCCTTTCACTGGCGTGGGGTTGGGAAACGTCCCTTGGCTGTATCAGGAATACCGTCCTCCATGGGCAGGATATGAGGCGGAATTAATTTATCAATTGCATAGCACCCCAGCGCAACTTTGGGCAGAGTTGGGATTGTGGGGATTAATGATTCAATTGGGCGGCATTGTATTATTTTGCTATTTACTCTGGCGTTGGTGGAGAAGCGACCTGGAAAAAACCGAGTTAATTCTCACCGGAAGCTGCTTTTGCGCCTTTGTCGGTTACGCTGCCATGAGTCTCACCGACTATCAATTCGATAATGTCGCTATTAGCGGCACCTTAGCGGTTTATTTAGCGGTTATCGCCTCAGTGTTGCGAAAGCATCCCTTGATGCCTTTCAAGTATGCCCCTCAGTTTAGCTTTGCGGGATTAGGAGTGGCGGTTGCGATTGTTATCTGGTTAATTCCCATTCATCGCAGTTGGGAAGTTTCCATGGAAGGGTTTAATGCCTTAGCCCAAGAAGAGGTGAATCGAGAGCAATTTGTGCAAAAATTAACCCAAGCCCATGAATTGGCCCCTTGGAAACCGTATTATGCGTATCAGTTGGGTTGGAATTTAGGCGACATTGCCATCACCTCCGGCAACCTTGCCCAGCGACAAACGGTATTAGCCGATAGCATCAATTGGTTTCAACAAGGGCTAGAGGCATCGCGCGATCGCGAGTTTGGCTATACGAATCTGGGTTGGTTGCAACTCAATCAAGGAAACCCTAAAGCTGCCATGCAATCTTTTGCCCAGTCTGCCCAACTGCTGCCCGCCAAACGCGGCGTGTTTTAGGGTTTAGGCTTAAGTCTGCTTGCCCAAAATCGAACCCAGTTAGCCATCGAAGCCTTAATCTTGGAAGTATTGCGCAATCCTATTTTTATCACCAGTCCCCTTTGGAACATTCCTCGGTTGCAGTCGGTTTATCCCCAAGTCTGGGAAAGCGCGATCGCGCGCTGTAGTCAATTGTTAGAAGATCCCTCGCTATCTCCTTCCCTAAATGCCTATTTCCATAAAATTCGGGGAATTTGGTTCTGGTGGGAAGGCCAATTAGAAGCAGCCCAAACAGATTTAGAAAAATACGGCACCCCCTTAAGCCAAACCTTGCTAAAGCTTAGTTTAGACAAAAATGAAGCTGCAACGTCATCGAATCTCCCCTCAGCGACAAAACTTGTCCTAAATGCTTGGTTAAACCCGGATCAGCGATCGCAATTATTGCAACAAGCTTGGATCAAAGCAAGAAATGAACAAATCCCCGAACGTCGGCTAAACGCCTTATTAACTGCCATGGAACAATCCGAGACATTTGAGGGATGGCTGAAAGAGAATGTCCCAACTTGGCAATACCGACGCCAACGAACCGGATTTGGCGTAAATATGCGACACATGGGAGGGGCAACGCCCTCCGATTATTTCCGAGTCGTTGAAAATATTCCCATTGTCGTTTGGTTTGATTCCCTTTTCCCTACTTCTGCTTATTTTCCTCAGTTAGATTCAGCTTTGCAATCGCAACGTCAGTCTTTCTTGGAAAAACGATAATAATTTAAGGTCAGAACAATCCAAGCAAAGCAGAAACAATTTCTGATAAAAACTCAATGATATCATAAAGACAGATCCTAATTTTTCACAAACTCTTAAAAGCCAAAGGTAAGAGTATGGCAACTGAATTAACCAATCAAAAGCTAGAGCAATTATATGATACAGATTATAATCTCTGGATTTTGGAAACTGTTAACAAGCTGCAAAGCCGCGATTTAGATTCTCTAGATTGGGAGAATTTAATTGAAGAAGTTTTAGAATTGAGCAAACAAGAGAAGAGAAAAATAGAAAGCTTACTAATTAAATTATTTGAACATTTGCTTCTATTAAAATACTGGCATTCAGAAAAAGAAAGAAATCGCGGACATTGGGAAAGAGAAATTACAAGTTTTCGGTTGCAGATAATTCGACAATTGGAAGATAGTCCCAGTTTAAAGAATCATTTAGAAAATCGATTTGAGCAATGTTATCAAGATGGTCGCAAGCTAGCTTCTAAACATGCTCAACTTCCCTTTGAGAGTTTTCCGGCAAGCGCGATCGCGCCCTTAGATCAAGTATTGGATGAAAATTGGCTGCCATAACGCGATCGCGCTGAACAAACCTGTGGATCAACTTCCCGCTTACACTTATAGATTGCTTAATTAAGGACAAATTGAGTGAATGATGACAACCGCCTTATCACAACCCATTGCAGAGAATATTGTATTATTAAATCCAGTTAGCTGGGAGACATTTAATCAGCTTCTTGAAGAGTTGGGAGATAAAAGAAATCAGCGTTTAGCTTATGATCAAGGAAAGTTAGAAATAATGAGTCCCTTGGGAGAACATGAAAATAATAATCGTTTTATTGATGACCTAATTAGAGTTATCACAGATGAATTAGGTTGGAATCTCAAGAAATTTGGCTCACTAACTTTAAAGTCGGAAGCTTTTAAACAAGGAGTAGAACCAGACTCTTGTTATTATGTTAAAAATGAACCTCAAGTCCGAAATAAACAAAGCATCGACTTAAAAAGTGATCCGCCTCCTGATTTAGTTTTAGAAATTGATATTACTAACACTTCTCTCAATAAAGTTTCTATTTATGGAAATTTAAAACTTCCTGAAATCTGGCAATATAACGGACGAGAGTTAATAGTATTTGTTCTCGATCAAGAAAGTAACCAGTATCAAAACGTTACTAACAGCCAAGTCTTTCCTTTCTTAGACATGATTCTCATTCCTCACTACATTCAGAAAAGTTTAGAAGTGGGAGAAACAAAAGCGTTAAGAGAATTTCGTCAGTGGGTGAGAAGTTATACTTCCTAAATATGGATTGGAGGCTCGCGATCGCGCGAGTGAGAACTGTTGAAAATTAAAAACCTTGAAAACTGATAGCCTTTTTTACCGTTTATTCCAAAACTTTCCTTCTCTGTTGTTTGAACTGATTGATGTTTCTGTTGCCAACAGTGAAGGGTACCAGTTTCGTTCGGTAGAAATTAAACAAACCGCCTTTCGCATCGATGGCTTATTTGCACCGCCTCAAGAACATCAACAACACCTGTAAAATTATATAAAACATCGTCATTGCTAAATCGAATCACTTGTAACCCATAAGATTGTAAAATTTGTGTCCTTTCTTGGTCATAGTTTTGAGCGTTTTCATCATAGTGACTCTCCCCATAAATTTCAATGACTAATTTTAATTTAGGACAATAAAAGTCGATAATAAAGTTGTCTATGGGGCGTTGTCGATAAACGCGATCGGGAAAAGTTTTTAAGTAATTTTTCCATAGTTTATGTTCCGCTACAGTCATATTTTTTCTTAGTTTTTTCGCTCTTGCTACTAATTTTTTGTTATAAGGTAAATAATTCATTGTTCTTAAAGTTCGATCGCGCCTTCCCTCTCATCCCAACCCCGATGTGGCGAAGCCACTGCTCTACGAGCATCGTGCTAAAATAGCAATTAAGTCTTAAATAATTCGGTGATGATCTCTATGTCTAATCCCAAAACAGAATACCTGATCCCTAATGATTATCCAGTTAACTGGTACTTTTAGTATTTTTTTAAGCAACCATGCTATTTTACAAATTGAAAAACGCAAAATTCAGACAAGCTGGATAAAAGAAGCCTTTATTAATCCTATAAAAATTGAATTAGATCCGAAAGATCCTCAGCTAAAATGGACTTTTGGACAAGTTAAGGGTCAAGATGGATCAATTAGGGTTTTAAAGGTAGTTTATAAAGATAGCGTTACACTTTTCAAGGTAATAACGCTTCATTTTGATCGAAATGCTAAAAGGAAATTATTATGAAGATTAGACATGATCCTGTAGAAAAAACAGCATATATCGAACTGTTATCTTCAGATATTATTGAATCGGAAGAGGTGACTTCAGGTATTATCTATGATCTTGATAAGGAAGAAAGAATTGTTGGGATTGAACTTTATCATATTGATAAACTTTCTTTAGAGGAATTAAAAAATATTTACATAATTCTAACTACCGAAACTGAGAAAGAGCAGCTAAGTGAATTTTTTAGTTCTCTTTTATCAGCAAAAAGTATTTAGTTTTATTCGTTAAATCCCTTTTAAAATCATGATCGCGCCTTCCCTCATCCCAAAAACAGCGATTCTTATCCCCCCCTTTAGGAAGGGGGTAAGGGGGGATCATCCCCTCAAGAACATCAACAACACCTGTAAAATTAGATAAAACATCGTCATTGTTAAATCGAATTACTTTTAACCCATAAGGAAAGTAAAATCTGTGTCCTTTCTTGGTCATAGTTTTGAGCGTTTTCATAATAGTGACTCTCCCCATCAACTTCAATCACTAATTTTAATTTCGGACAATAAAAGTCAACAATAAAGTTTTCTATGGGGCGTTGTCGATAAACGCGATCGGGAAAAGTTTTTAAGTAATTTTTCCATAGTTTCTGCTCGGATACAGTCATATTTTTTCTTAATTCTTTAGCTCTTGATACTAATTTTTTGTTATAAGGTAAATAATTCATTGTTCCTGAAAATTCAATCCCCCTTAACCTTCCTTGAAAAAGGGGGAAATTAACTGTAACAAGATTTTGCTGATTGATGCTCTGAATGATTGAGTGGATAGTTTTCGAAACATCGATCGCGCTTCCCCCGCACACAAAAGCCCATCGCGCTCCTAGTATAAAATTCATCCCAATCGCAGTTATGATATTTCCTATCCTCTGATGGTTAGGCGATCGCGTCTTTGATTCACTACCAACAGCGATCGCGCACCATTTTGCTACTGGTCAATTACTGATGCGATCGCGCTCTTAGTATTACATTCATCCCAGCACAGTCATCAAATTTCTCATCTGCTGATTATTATCGGCAACCTCCTTCACGCGATTAGGCTACGCTTATGGTTCGCAAACATGCAATGAACACGGAAACTTTGGTCGAAAGAATCCGTTATTTTAGGTATTAGAGTGATAACGTTGAGCAACATTAATTAGCATTCTCAAGGCTTCATTAACCGCTTCTTCATTAGGAAAGGCGGAAGCGACATCAGGTGCCAACCACACTAAGTTAGTTCCACTGCGGTATCGCTCAACATATTTGCCTCTGACGCCTCCTTCCATTTGAGCGAAGTCATATTCAGAGCGCAATTCATCTTCCATTTCATTATTCTGTTCCTTGTTCATAAAACCTCCTCTCTTTTGGAGTTGCTTTTCGAGCACTAATGATTCTGATATTTGTTCCTCGATCTGTATGGGCAACAACTAAAACTTGTCCTAAACGGGACATCCCAATAATAATGTAGCGCCTTTCTTCAATTGAATGATCCGGGTCGGGAAAAGTCAAGGAAAGTGGATCATTAAAGACGCTTCCAGCTTCTTGAAATGAAACATTGTGCTTTTTTAAGTTAATCTTTGCTTTTTCTGCACTCCATTCAAACTCCATTTCTGCTTCTTCTCCCAACCACTGAGAACAAATTCCATAATCATTAATCCAGCCACCCGATCGCGCCCCTGGCATTAAATTCATCCCAATCGCAGTCATAAAATTTCCCATCTGCTGATTATGATCGGCAATCTCCTTCGCGCGATTAGGTTACTTTTCATGCTTCGCAATTGAATCTTCGATTTACTGCCAGAGGCGATCGCGCTTCCTCCCCACACCTGATCGCGCAATTTCGATTTCCCCATTAATATGGTTAGAGAAGAAGCTAACAAGAAACAGCGATCGCCAAAGGTAAGTGGCACAGCGACATCGCGCTACCAGCAGCAACCCTGTTAAGATAGTATGGTATCACTTTTCACCAAAAATGGTTAATTATGTCTGACGCGAAAACCGAATCGGGAATCCCCTTTGAAGTGGAAGGAGAAACTACTTACCTCAGCCCTGATTCAGCAGAGGGAAAAGCCTTACAACGGATTGATTCTCTTGATCCTGATGACCCCACACAATGGATTACTGTTGTGGAAGAAGGTGAAGAAATTGATGTTGATGGGGCTTTCAATCGGTTAAGAAAACGTGGGTACAAAGTCTAGGTATCAGGTGAAAACTCGTCAGGAAGTAACAAGAATTGATTTACCTATCTTGTCTGAAGAATTGCAAGACATCTTTAAAGATATTTGCGATGCCATTTTTGTTACTGATCCCTATAACTGTGGTGGGTTTCCCACTCATTTCCTAAAAGCAAAGCTGAGGGGATATCGGGCTTTAGAAATTGATTGGAATGGGGTGGCGTATCGTCTGGTTTATCGGATATATGAGAAACCTTCTCCGCGACGGGTGTTACTCATTAGTTTTGCTGAACATGATCCCGCTTATGAAAAGGCAGTAGCGCGGGTTAAGAAGTCAACGATCCACAATCAATCGCTAAACGCGATGTGATTGGACGGGGCGTATAAACATCTGAGGTCTCCTCAGATGACAGCCCCTTGGCTTGTTTCTGCCGTCCACCTCAATTCAGCAAAGCGAGAAAGCCTTGCTGCTTTGGCTTCATCCGAC
>PXPI01000077.1 GCA_003021905.1 Cyanobacteria bacterium SW_9_44_58
TCCCGTCTGTGGGATTAGGAAGTGTCAGACGGGCTTATCCCGCAACTTCTGTTTGAGTCCCGAATCCAACGTGCTGGCTTCCGTTGGAGTGGATCAAGACCCCTGCTATATTGATCTCTTGATAAGCAACGGCTGTTCAAATTAGTTGCGAGCAAGCCATTTTTGGCCATTTAAGCGTTGCACCGTATACATCACTAATAGCTCTAAATTGACTTTGCGCTCATCAATCATAAACGACTCAATGGTACTGGGCGGGGCATCACTGGCACTATAAGAAAAGGCTTTCTTCCCGCTGATATCTTCTTCTAAAAAGTAAAGATTAAACCGACGTTTTCCGCCATCCCATTTGCCAACAACTTGGGAACATTCTTCCGCTCCGGGGAAGGGGAATTCATCTTTTTTAAAGTCTAACGCTAGATCATTAATGCCTTCGTCGTTTAGGGCTTGTTTTACCGCTGGCAAAAAATGCTGTTCGATAAATTCAGGAAAGGGTTTATCTTCAATGGGGGGTTCTTCTTCTTTTTTGCTAGAGGAATCACCTTTGCTTGCCGCTTTGGCTTTGCCTTTTGCCGAACCTTGTTTTGCGGCAGTCGCATCACTTTGACTAGCTTGCTTAGCTTTTCCTTGTTCTGAAGCTTGTGGTTTGGCAGATGATTGTTCACTGCCGCTGCCCTGTTGAGACGCTTGTTGTTCCGAATTTGGCTGTTGGGCAGATGATCCCGCCTGGTTAGCTTGCTTGGATTGTTCTTGTTCAGACATAGATCTTTAACTCAAATAACGCCATTTTATCTTGCTTCTATTAAACAACGACTGGTAATCAGTGAGCAGTGAGATCGGACAAAACAGTGAAGAAAAACGATCGCGAAACTTTATTTAACCAGGCGCGATCGTAGAGAAAAAGTTAATTAATCTCAACTCACTGGCCACTGTTACTTGTTACCGGCAACTAGCGACCCCCAGCAACGGCAGGAACAATACTGACTTCATCTCCATCTTGGAGCGAGGTTTGTTCGTTTTCTAAAAAGCGAATATCTTCACTGTTCACATAAAAGTTCAGGAAGCGACGAAGTTTTCCTTCCTCATCTCGCAACCGTCCTTTAAAGCCGGGATAGTTTTCTTCTAGGGCTGCGACCAATTCTTGGACATTATTGCCGTCACATTCTAAGACGGATTGATTGTCGGTATATTTTTGTAAAACGGTAGGAACTAAAACTTTAACGCTCATTGTTATCTTGTCTATCGGCAAACTTTGTTACTCGCTATTCGTTATTCCTTAGTCGTGATTTGTTGATGACCTGATCTTCCTGGAATTAGGAATCATTCATCAGCAACTTATTAGATTCGGGAAGAATCAGGCAGTTAACCAATAACAAGTAACCCATAGCCAATCACTTGTACGGTTACCAACAGGAACAAGTAATTATATTAACACCTGTTGCCATTCTAGGCGATCTAAAGTGCGAGACCGTTGCCAAGCCCGTTCAAAGCTTTCTAAGTTGGGGTCAATGGCAAGAGGTTCGCCAATGTAGCCTTCTACTGATTCTTGGGTTTTCAGGCCATTGCCAGTAATATAAGCGACGGTAGTCTCTTCCGGATCAATTTTACCGGCTTCCACCAGTTTTTTCAGAACCGCGATTGTTGTTCCGCCGGCAGTTTCGGTAAAAATGCCTTCGGTTTCGGCCAGCAGTTTCATCCCTTCCACAATTTCGGCATCAGTCACATCTTCAATGTTGCCATTGGTTTGACGAGCAATATCTAAGGCATACATCCCATCTGCCGGGTTGCCAATGGCAATGGATTTAGCGATGGTGTTCGGCTTGACCGGATCCACAAAATCCCGTCCTTCTTTAAATGCTGTAGCAATGGGAGAACAGCCTTCTGCT
The DNA here is from genome assembly GCA_003021905.1 of Cyanobacteria bacterium SW_9_44_58. Taxonomy (GTDB): domain Bacteria; phylum Cyanobacteriota; class Cyanobacteriia; order Cyanobacteriales; family Rubidibacteraceae; genus Halothece. The sequence goes on from PXPI01000077.1 coordinate 1,884, forward strand.
TGGGCACCGCTGAAACGAACGGGCTTATCTTCCACTAAACCGGTTTTCACAAATTCTTGGAAGCCTTTATGGATTTTGGTGTAGAGGGATCCTGATGCTAACGGAGAAACAATGTGATCGGGCAGTTTCCAGCCTAATTGTTCGGCCACTTCAAACCCTAAGGTTTTAGACCCTTCAGAATAATAGGGACGAAGATTAATATTGACAAAGCCCCAACCGTAGTTATTGGCAACTTCGCTGCACAGACGGTTTACCTGGTCATAGTTTCCTTTTACTGCCATAAGGGTGGGACTATAGATTAGGGTGCCCAATACTTTGCCAATTTCCAAATCAGCGGGAATAAAGACGCAACATTCTAAACCAGCGTGGGCAGAAATCGCTGCAGTGGAGTTCGCCAAATTGCCAGTGCTGGCACAAGAAACGGTAGAAAAACCAAACTCTCTGGCTTTGGTCAACGCGACAGACACAACGCGGTCTTTAAAGCTTAAGGTGGGCATATTCACCGCATCGTTTTTAATATAAAGCTCTTTTAATCCCAAGCGGCGGGCGAGGCGATTGGATTTAATCAGCGGTGTCATACCAGTGCCCACATCAATGACTTCCCCGGTAACGGGTAAAAAGGGTTTATAGCGCCAAATGGATTTGGGACCGGCAGCAATGCTTTCTCGACTGACTTGTTCTCGAATGGCGTCATAGTCGTAAGCCACTTCTAACGGGGCAAAGGTTTCTTCACAGACATGAAGAGGCAGTAAGTCATATTCCACGCCTCCTTCTTTAGACACCAGTTTTGTATAGGTAGGTTTCGCATTGGCAGTTTCAGTTGCAAAGGCCATGGATTGAGCTCCTTTTTACAGTTCAATTCGGTTGATAGTAACACAGCGCGATCGGGCCGTCAATTTAAGCCGACTTTTTTTGTCGGGATTAAAATTGCTTGAATAATAGCGTAACAACGCAAAATTCAGTATTTTTTCGAATTAGCTATGTTATTCTTGAATGGGGGATTATTGTGGAAATTGCTAAAATGTTATTAAAGACACATAATAGAGATGAGATGATACAACCATTTCAACAAGGAGAAGTCATGAAACACCAACCATGGTGGCGTCGCCCCCTAATTGGAGAAACTAGTGCTTGGGAAAAATTAAAAGAAATATTCTTTAAACCGGATGTGCCCCATGAACAGATTTTAGAACACGATACGGCAATGCAAGAAGCGGAAAAATTGGCCAATGTCATCGCTAAATTTGACAGTTTGATGATCCTGAATTTATTTTATTAGTTAGAACGAAACATTATAGCAATTCTCGAATTCATGAGGTACAGTAACAACAGTGAGTAAACCAATTCCGAATATCTTGATTAGTTACTTTTAGCATTGCCTCTGTAATCGC
>PXPI01000078.1 GCA_003021905.1 Cyanobacteria bacterium SW_9_44_58
CAGACATTCTCAGGGAGTTTATTCGTTCCTTGAAATCCTATGTTTAAGGATGTCCTGACGGACTTCTATTTATTGGGTAACGATTCATCACCCCGTTAAACCGTCAGGTTAACGGGGTGATGAATCGTTACTTGAGATAATAATTTTACCACCTCGCGGAATCATCGGGAGCAATGCCTTCGTTACTCGCAGCAATGCCACGGCATTGACTTGAAACTGACGTTCTAAACTTTCAAACTCTAAATTCTCTAAGGAATTGGTCTCAATGATGCCCGCATTATTGATTAAAACATCAATGGTTGTCCCTCTTAAGCGTTTGGCAAGTTCGGCAACTGACTCATCAGAGGCAACATCAATGCCGGATTCAATTTGTACGCCTAAATTTTTTAATTCTTCACTGGGTTGCCGACAAACTGCAATGACAGTTTCTCCTTTTTGTTGGAGTTGTTGACAGTATTCTAAGCCAATGCCACGATTGGTGCCGGTAATTAAATAAGTTGTCATTGTTGTTTTCTCTCATTAGTAAAATAACATTAGGAATGGAAATAATAATCGATCAAAAATCCAACTATCAAGAGAAAGAATGTTAGGAAGCAATGGAGAAGACAAGCTTGCCCTGCTACAATCTGGCTAGGATACCCCTTCAATGAATCAACGAAAAGCGTAGTCGCTTATAATCAAGGAGAGAGGAGTGGACTCGTGCAAACTGTTAAAGAATACGTCCAGCGCTGGTACGAGAGTGGACTTGCTCCAGACGAATACATCTGTCATAGCAAGCGAGGAAACTTTGTCGATATTGAACATGCCAAAGATGGCAAACGACAGACGGTTCTTACCTTCTGTACCAATGATGTATTGGGATTGGTCCAAAGTTCTGCCGTTAAAGATGCAGCCATCAATGCGATTCAACATTATGGAACATCGAATAGTTCCTGTTCAGTTCTCAGTGGACGCATTGACCTACATCGGGAGTTAGAAAACGAAATTTCCAAGTTTAAACAGCTTCCCCATACCCAATTGTTTCTCAATGCTTGGATGGCAACCCAAGCTTTAACCGATGCCTTTTGCCATTTGGCGATTCCAGTTCCCGGATTTGAGCATACTAGAGAAACACTGATTCTAACCGATGTTCTCAATCATGCCTGTATTATGTCAGCTGTGGTGAATGCGAAACACCGGTCAGGAAAAGTATTTGGTCATAGTCCCAATGTACGCGTCAAAGCTTACCGACACTGTGATACCGAAAACTTAGCTCGCAAGTTAAAACGGTATGCCCGTCCTGATGACCGAATTTTGGTGCTTACTGATACGGTATTTTCCATGGATGGGGATATTGCCCCCTTGCCAGAAATGATTGAGGTGCTTTCAGACTATCCGGGAAGTGTCTTATTTCTAGATGAAGCCCATGGCAGCGGTGCCATTGGAGCAACGGGACATGGGATCTTTGAACATTTTCAAATGACGCCCCAAGATGCCATTGAACGCGGGGTAGTGCCGTTAGTGATGACGACTTTCTCCAAGTTTGCCGCGTCGGCTGGGGCAGCCATTAGTTCCCACGTCGAGGAACTTATTCCCTTATTAAATGTGTCTCCCACTTCGATTGGGACAATTTCTCTTCCCCCACCGACCACAGCAGCTGCTTTGGAAAGTATTCGTCAGGTGCAGCAACATCCGCAGTTAGTGGAACAATTACAGGAAAATACCCAATATCTGCGATCGCGCCTTCAAGAAGCTGGATTTGAAACGCTTGGGGAAACCAATGTGATTCCTGTGATTCTTCCAGAAGACATTAACCCCAAACATTTTGGACGAACGCTATTAGAAGAACATGGCATTTGGGTATCGCCGATTTGGTTTGTTGCCAAACCCAGAATTCGGATTACTGCCAATGCGCTTCATACCAAAGCCGAGATGGATCAGTTGGTTTCGGCGATGGCGCAAACTCGCGATTTATACTATCAACCTGTAATCAGTGCTTAAATTCAGGTGTCTTTACTCCTCACTCCCTGATTTTGCTGTCTCCCTTAAGGAATAACTGTGTTTACTTCTCAAACGACGGTTGCCATTGAATCGGTTGCCACTCCTGCCCAACAAGAACAATTTTTAAACGTTCCCTGGCGGGTTTACCAAAATGATCCCCATTGGGTTCCTCCCCTCAAAAGCGATGTGGCGGAACAACTTTCTTCGGAAAATCCTTTTCTTCAGTATGGCAAATTCCAACAATTTTTGGCCTTGAATCAAAAACAAGAAGCAGTGGGGCGAATTGTTGCTGCTGTTAATGAACGGTTAATTGACAAAGAAGGTCAAAATGTTGGTTTGTTTGGCTTTTTTGAATGCATTGAAGACCAAGCGGCGGCTTTTGCCTTGTTTGAGGCGGCGGAAAATTGGCTGCGTCAACAGGGCATGACCTTGATGCGGGGGCCCATTGATTTATCCACTCACAATAACTGCTTATGGTTGGCGGATGGCTTTGACTCCCCGCCTAAAATTATGATGCCTTACAATCCGCCCTATTATGAATCCTTTTTCTTGGCTTATGGCGGGGAAATTGCTAAGGAAGCCTATGCTTACCATCTTCCGCTTGATCAGGGATTAAATGAAAAATTTGCCAAAGGTTATCGGGTTGCTTCTCGCTCAGGGATTACTTTTCGTCCCCTGCGTACCAAAGGAGAGGCGTTTGAAACAGATGTCGCGAATCTCTATGACTTATTTAACCGTACCTTTAGTGATAGTTGGAGTGCCACCCCTCGCACCCAAGAAGAGTTTATGGCGCAAGCCCGGTCTCTGCAAAGTTTAGTGGATACCAATATTTTCCCGATTGCGGAATATAACGGTGAAATGGTGGGCTTTTGCATGGCGCTTCCCGATTATAATATTGCCTTAAAACGAGTCAATGGCAAACTGAATTGGTGGGGACTTTTGAAGTTTCTTTGGTATCGCCGCCAAATTAATACGGCTCGGGTGCTTGTGATTTGTTGCTTGCCGGAATATCGTCGCAAAATGGTGCCGTTGGCATTAATTAATGCAGCCTTTCAACAGAATAAGTCTTATGAGAGCGCGGAACTGTCTTGGGTTTATGAAGATAATCATTCCTCTCGCCGCTTAATTGAAGAAACAGGGGCAACCATTGATAAAACGTATCGCATGTACGAGAAAGCATTATGAAGGTGTTAGTAACAGGGGCCAATGGGTTTACCGGTTCTCATTTAGTACGGGAACTGGAAAATCGGGGATATCAGGTAGTGGGATTTGTGCGTCCCAGCAGCGACTTATCCCGGTTGGAAAACTGCAGCCTCGCTTTGGTAAAAGGCGATCTCTGCGATCGCGCGATTTTAGAAAAAGCCATGTCCGGGGTAGATTGGGTGTTCCATACCGCTGCTTATGTGGAGTTGGGATTGGTCAATGCCGAGGCCATGTCACGGGTAAATATTGAAGGCACTCAAACCGTGATGGAAGCGGCGCAAGCAATGGGCGTTTCCAAAATTGTTTATTGCAGCACCATTGGGGTATTGGGAGATACCCAAGGCCGGGTGGTGGATGAAACCTTTACTCGGGAACAAGAAGGGTTCTCTTCTGCCTATGATTGGACCAAATACGAAGCGCAAGCGATTGTGGATCAAATGGCCCAACAGGGATTGCCGGTGGTAAGTGTGTTGCCTTCGGGCATTTTAGGCGCAGATGATCCGCATTTTGGCCAAATTGTCAAGCTATTCAAGCAAGGAAAATTAAAATTGTGGCCTGGGCGCGATCGCGTGACGGGCGTTGTCCATGTTGATGATCTCGTTGCTGCTATGATCCAAGCCGCGCAAATCGGTCAAGTGGGAGAACACTATATTATCTCTGCTGGGGAACTCAGCATTGGTGAAATGTTCGACTATCTCAGCGAAAAAACAGGAGTGTCTCCCCCGAGAGAAGCCCCGCAATGGCTGATTCGAATGCTGGGAAATGTTCTCACTCCCATGGGCCATCTTTTGAATTGGCAACCGCCGCTGAGTCGGGAACGAATTCATTATATCTACGACCGCTGTGTACGCGTTGATGCAACCAAAGCCAAAACGCAACTCAACTGGCAACCGCGTTCTGTGGAAAGGATTTTGAGTGAACTCCTGAACCAGTCGTAATAGTATATTCGGTTATGCAATTGGAAAAATACTTATCGTTAAAAGAATTCTGTACCTGTAGCCAAACTTATCAAAAATACGCCGATCAGATTGATCCTTATCCCAAAAATCCCGAAACCATTACAGCAATTAAAGCCTTAAATACCCAAATTATTGACCCCATTATTGATTATTTTGGACGCAACATTTTTCAATTAACTTATGGATTTTGTTCTCCTAATTTAAAGCGATTTCTCAATAAAAAAGACCCAGAAACCGGCATCAAAAATGGTCGAATTGATCCCAGTCGCGACCAACACATGGGACATGAACGAAACCGTAACAGCAATTATTATTGTCAACGTTTAGGGGCTTCCTGCGATTTTTTAATTATTCATGTTGATAGCGAAAACGTCATTGATTGGATTGTTCAACATCAATTCCCCTTTGATTCTATCTATTATTATGGTCGTACAAAAAATGGGAAATATCGACCCATTCATATTAGCTACAGTCCTCAAACTAAACAAGCCATTTGGGCATTTACCGCCAAAGGAACTCCCACTCGCAAGGGAACGGAAAAGTGGCGCCATTGGTTAGAAAATCCAACTTAATACTCAACATAAACTTTCTGAAACTCAAACGCGCTTTGCGGATTACTAGTTGGGGCGGTATGACGCGATCGCTGTGATTAGAGTCAGTAACAAACTGTTGCTGATTTCTAAGTATGAGGGGCCAAAATTTGGTTTAAGAATTTGAGAGTAATGGCGTAGGCCGGTTTAACCCCCAGTTGTCCCAAACTTCCCGATGCCAAGGTACTCCCCGATACCAAGGGATTGTCCGAAGCATAATAGGCGTAACGCAAGGTAACATTTTCATCAATGCTGCGACGGATTTTGGCAGCTGCTTGAATGGCTTTCTGCATGTGTGCCCCTTCCATTTCCAAACCAACGGCATTCCAAGACGATTCTTTGAAATAATTGAGAATATCGGCATTTTGCAAAGAGGTTCCCAACACAGTGACCAAAGCCCCCTTATAAACCGGAAGACCGGTATCGGCAAAATCTTGGGGTTGCAGGGCGTTTTCAAAGGGATAGTTATCGGCAGTTCCTTCAAACAGATGGGCAGTGGGAATCATGAGATCTCCTTTCTCGCCAACCAAAGTACCGGCTTTCCCCATGACGGAAATGGAACGCAAGTTTAGGTTTTTCACTTCTTGACCGGTTTGGTAAGGTTTGAGCAGTTCGTCAAAAATTTCAAATGCCTGTTCCCCAAAGGCATAATCCATCACTAATAGTACGGGTTTTTCTTGTTGAATATAGTCTCGGTCAATTTGAAGTTCGGGGCTGAGTAAATCCAGCGGAAGCAACGCGGTATCAAACAGTTGCACTTGAATATTGGTGCCAGCGCGATCGGGGAGATAGGACATTCCGTAGTGTTGGGCAAATTCCCAAACTTGTTGGTTAAGGTCTTGATTATCCGGCAATGTCAGCTCTCGCGCCATTTCTTGTATGGTACACGGGCCCAGTTTGGCCTTTAAAGCCGGAAAGGCAAACAAACTATTCAGGATGCTGTGCAAATTGGCGCTAATAATATGTAGGGGGCGTTCCCATAAATGATTCGCCCGCAAGAATTCTTTCACCTCAGCAGCCCATTGTTCTCCGTGAATGTGATGCCCGATGCGTTCTCGCAGGGCTGGGCTAAAGGAAATTTGCCGATCGCGCTCATTTTGCGTTTCTTCCATGGCCAAACGCCCCAACCAGTAAATAATCTCAAAGAATCCATTGTTGCTGGATCCTGCTTGTTGGAACCGTTGGTAGGCTTGAACCGTTTCGGCGTAAGTTCGCCCTAGCAAGGTACTGGCATAGGAAAACGCCCTTTCTTTCATTTGTTGGGCTTCTACTTGAGAAGCGGGGGCGCGATCGCTATTCATCTGTTTTGTGACAATTTCTTCTAGTTTCAGCCATTCTTGAGTGGGCTGGTTTTCCTCTAGGGCATGTTCTGCAATTTTATCGGCTTCCACATACATAAACGTCAAATGGGTGAGAATATCGTAAATCTCGCTGCGCCCCCTAGTAACTTCGATTAGCATGGTTTCATCGTCGATGCGATAGCAGTTGCGGCGACGTTTGGCAGGAAGAATTTTTTCAAACCCGGAATCTCCATAGCCTTCGGCAGCCACTAATTTGACAAAGCGACATTTTTCAATCCCCCGAGGCAAACGATCAATGACATAGACTAAGCCGTTCAATTCCACTTTTTCCGGGTCGGCAATAGAGCCGTAAATTTCCGGTTGCAACGCCAATAGGGCTTGTTTGAGGGCGTTTCCCGACACCCCATTGGGTTTGTAACAGCCGCGAATAAACAAATGACGCATAATGATATAAATGCGTTCAATGGCAGCGCGGGAGTCTTGGGCGCGAGTCCGATGCGGGATGGCAATATTCATAGCAACCTGTGTTGGCGTAACGGCAAATGCTTTGCTTGTCCATATCAATCTTGCCGCTTTCGGAAACATAATGAGATCCAGTTCTATCTTTAGATCCATTGCAAAGACCTTAATGAAACTTAATATTTATTAGGAAATACCCAAGTATCACCTGAATTGGGTAGAGGGGAGAAGGAATCATGCTACAGCGTTACAATAGTTTCTTATTTGTCGCGATCGCGCTCGTTGTTGCGGCTGTTATCGGCTTGAATTTACCCGGCGGCGTTGATGAAGCCAGCCAAGACTATTTCATTAAACCGGTGCCTCGCAATAATCTGGTTGTGGTGGAACCCAACTACGGTCGCCTGTTCCATGAGGGAGAAACCGAAGCGGAAGCCGTTCGCCATGTCTATGACTCCCTACCGGAAATTCAAGAGGATTTTAAAATTTGTCAAACCAAGTTGATTGAATTTGAACGGAAAGGGAAAACGGTGCCTAACCTGTATGTCTATGTTGAGGCATCCGATGCCAAAAAAGTGCTTGCCAACAAGGCTGCCGATAAATCTTCCAGTTAAAATAATCGAAAGCTCTCATCCGTGCTCACCAGCGTCTGATCACTGTTATGGCTTCTTTATGGGATATCCTGAAATACTATCGTTCCTTTTGGGGAATTTCCCTGCTAAGCATTGGCGCAGCCAGTGCCTTTGAAATCCTGGATTTAGTGGTTCCCTACGCCATTGGACAAATCCTCAATGTTCTGGCAGATCAACCCTTAGATGGCGCCGTTAAAGGATTAACTCAGACAGCGGCGCAATGGTTCAATGTCTCAGCAACCCCCACCTTATCTTTAGGGATTTTGCTGGGGATGATTTTTATCGCGACGGTGGCGCGATCGCCCCTGCAACCTTGGTTGTCCGAATGGTTTCAATGGGCCATTCCTTTACGGGCGCGACAACAAAATGCCAAACGGATCTTTGCCAAAATTCTTTCCCTACCCCTGGAATTTTATGATGAAAATAATCCCGGCCGCATTGCCAGACGTGTTACCCGAGGATTGGAGAATCATACGTGGTCTTATCCCGAAATTGCCGGTCAACTGATTCCGAAGTTGGCAAGAGTGTCGGGGATTTTTATTGCCATTGCCTTAATTGAATGGCGGATCGCGATCGTGTTTGCGATTTCCTTCCTGGGCATTTTACTGTATAGTCTTCATGACTTGCGCAAAATTATTCAACGGGAAGCCAGGCTGGAACGGTATATGGAAAACACCGATAGCCGAACCTCAGAAATTATTACCAACATTAAAACGGTTAAAGCGTTTGCTACTGAAGCCCAGGAAATGAAACGCCAACGGCAACGGCTGCAACGGGAATTGCAAGTGGTTCTCTATCGGATTCACCGCAGCTATGTTCGTCTCAGTACGAAACAGCGGACAGTGGTGCAAACCAGTTTATTTGCGGTACTCATCCTAACCTTGATTCCGACCATGCGCGGGAATATTTCCCTGGGACACTTTATCACCACCTTTACCGTAGCGAGTATGGCCTATGCGGAACTGGATCCCATCAGCAATTTAGCAGAAATGTTTGCGCGGCGCTATGTTTCCATGCTGCGCTTCCATGAGTTTGCCCAAACCCCAACTAGCCCAGAAGCAGCCAGCCTGGAATTGGAATTTCCCAAAGACAATCCGTATCAGTTTACCGGGAAAGTGGCCTTTAATCATGTCAGTTTCGGTTATGATCCCCAAAACCCGGTTTTAGAAGAGATTAATCTCCAGATTGAACCGTATCAAACAGTGGCGCTAGTGGGGCGATCGGGATCGGGGAAAAGTACGTTGGCAAAACTGTTGTTTCGCTATTTTGACCCTAATCAGGGATCCATTACCATTGATGACATTGACTTGCGGGAGTTGGATGTGGCTAGATACCGCCGACGCCTCGCGATCGTGCATCAAGAAGTGGATATCTTTAACGGGACGCTATTAGACAACTTAACCTACGGCAATCCCCAAGCCAGTTTTTCCCAAGTGGAATCCGCTTGTCAAATTGCCCGCGTGGATCAATTTTTACCGGAATTGCCTCATGGCTACTTTACGGTTGTGGGCGAGAGAGGCGTTCGACTTTCCGGGGGGCAACGGCAACGGTTGGGGATTGCCCGGGCATTAATCGTAGATCCCGATGTCTTGGTGTTTGATGAGGCCACCTCTAGCCTGGATTATGAATCGGAACGATCCATTCAAATGGCCATGCGATCGCTGCTGGGAACCCGTACCCTGATTATTATTGCCCACCGCTTGAGTACGGTGCGAGAAGCGGATCAAATTGTGGTGCTGGATCAGGGGAAAGTTGCCGAAATTGGAACCCATGAAGAACTGCTTTCCGGGCAAGGATTATACCGCCGCTTAAATGAATTGCAGGCGGACGGGGAACTGATGGCAGATCCTTATTGACTACCAAATCATATCATCAAGGAGATTAATGGTTAAGGTTTGTTGATCGGGAATGGCAGTAATACAGGAACAAATGGGGGTTCCGTCTCCCAATTCCACTTCGCAGGCATGACAGGATCCCATCATGCACCCGGTGGGAATAAACAGCCCCGCGCGTTCAGCCACATCTAACACTGCTTCGCCGGGTTCGGCTTCAACTAGCACATCATCGGGAAAAAAACGAACTTGCACACTCATCGTAATAATGGCGTTAACTGCAAATGGTCTTCTATTATATCGGTAACGGCATCTAAAAGTTCCGCTCGCTGTTGGCGATGGTGCGGAATATTGGTTTCCAGGGGAGGCAGTCCCTTTTTCTCCCGTAACCCATTTAACCATTGCCGTCGCCAGGTTCCATTTTCAAACAGTCCATGTAAATAACATCCCCATAGGGAACGGTTGGCATTGACATATCCCAGTTCTGTATCTTCAAACAAGGGCATTAAGCTGTCTTGAGATTGGGTAAAGCGAGTGCGCCCTTGATGGATTTCATAGCCGGTAATGGCGGCGGCACTTTCGGGAAAAATAGCGTTCACTTCTCGCTGGCGTGTTAGTTTCTCACTCGTAATAACGGTTTTTAAGGGGAATAATCCCAAACCGGGATAGTTGCCTGCTTCTCCTTCCAAGCCATCCGGGTCGCTTAAGGTTTCGCCTAGCATTTGAAATCCGCCGCAAATCCCAAAAACGGTTCCCCCTTGTTGAACATAGGTGTTGAGGGCAGTTGCCATGCCTGTGGCTTGCAAGGTGTTTAAGTCGGCAATGGTAGTTTTGGAACCGGGGATAATCACAGCATCCGGATTTCCCAGTTCATCTTGCGGACGCACATAACGCAGATTAACACTGTTTTCTGCTTCTAAGGGATCAAAGTCAGTGAAATTGGCAATTTTCGGAAGGTGGATTACTGCAATGGTCAGGTCGGCATTGGGTTTACGACCGCGCCTTTCCAATAAATCCAGAGAATCTTCTGCGGGAAAGACTTGTTGCAAGTAGGGAATAACGCCAACCACGGGAATGCCAGTATAGTTTTCCACCCATTCAATCCCCGGTTGTAAGATGGCTTGCTGGCCGCGAAATTTATTAATCAGAATCCCTTTGACCAGATGGTGTCCGGCATCGGCCTGTTTTAAGATTTCTAGGGTGCCGATAATATGAGCAAAGGAACCGCCGCGTTCAATATCCACTACTAATAAAGTCGGGGCATTAAGGTATTGGGCAATGCGCATATTGGTCAGGTCGCGGTGCATGAGATTAATTTCTGCTGGGCTGCCTGCCCCTTCACAAACAAGATAGTCATAATGCTTGCTAAGGGTTGCTAGTGCCTCTTTAATCGCTTCCCAACCGCGATCGAAATACTGTTCGTAATATTGTTGGGCTGGGGTGCGTCCCACGGCTTTCCCATTGAGAATGACTTGGGACGTCATATCGCCTTGGGGTTTCAGGAGAATGGGATTCATTTCTACGGTGGGTTCAATGCCGGCAGCCCAGGCTTGCACCGCTTGCGCGTAACCAATTTCCTCCCCGGCATCAGTAACATAGGCATTCAACGCCATGTTTTGTCCTTTAAAAGGGGCAACGCGCCAACCTTGACGGGCAAGCATCCGACAAATGGCGGCGCAGAGAAGTGATTTTCCGGCATGAGAGGTAGCCCCAACCACCATTAAGGCTTGTTTCATAATATTAAGAATTATCTCATAAAGCAACCCGCTGAATACTCTAAATTAGAAAGGCAATCGCAACAACGCGCGATCGCGCTCTGGATTTTATCTTGTCGCGTTTGTCACTCTCAGGGATATCGAACCCTTCGACTGACTCACCTTTATTTGATTGGGGAAATATTGGAAGATTAACTCATTATTGGGGGCTGGAATGGTTTTCAGAAGAAGCGTCAGGGGCTTTGTCCACTGCCGCTGTTTCTATTCTACTGGCTTCAATTCCCGCCGCGATCGCGTCTTTGAGACGATTTAAGGTATTGTCCCAATTGCTTAAGGTCGTTTCTGAAAAACGATTGGCTTGTAACTGCACACTGCTGGAGACATCTTCTGCAATTTCGGGTAGCGCTTGAGCCGATTTTTTTAAGGTTTTTCTAGTATCGCGACCGGAACGAGGGGCTACCAAGAGTCCCACCGCTGTTCCGACAGCGCTGCCCAGAGCGACACCGCCGATAAACGCACCAATTCCGCGCTTTGACATAGTAGCAAGCCACCATAGTTCCTTCTAGGAAACAGTTTGACATCTTTTCGCTTGAACTGGGAAGGTCGTTTCATCAGCTTAATAAAAATTAAAATTAAGTTAAGGAAAGGTGGAAAAATCGTAAAATTTAAATTATGATAGAAAAGGTGAAGAAAAGTAAAGTTTTTGCCCATTTTTGCTCAGAATTTGCATAGGAGCAAAGACGTAATCATCCATAGGATACATTGTCGATATCCATAGAAAATTGGAGTAATCGTTATGACTATTGCAGTGGGACGCGCGCAACAACAAAGAGGAATCTTCGACTTAGTCGATGATTGGCTCAAGCGCGATCGATTCGTCTTTATCGGTTGGTCC